>NZ_ARPN01000177.1:0-890 GCF_054966645.1 Pseudoalteromonas sp. SANK 73390 | reverse complement strand
GTATTCAACTTGGTAAATTTTGAGCTTCTGTGAGCTATCATTCACAAATCCTATGCCCAAGAGGACTACCTGTGCGATGATCAAACTCAGCAACATGGTTTAGGGCTTTAAGTTCAGTGTATTCACGCTGCGATATTTTTCCTTGCTCAAGCGCATCCATCCTTTGCACCTCGCACAATTCAGCGCCAAAAGAATAAGAGTCCGACAGCGTATAAGCGCAAGACACATTCTCATTATCCAATGAACCACTGAGTTCAAAATATGCGTCACTACCCGTGTCATCTTTTTTAAAGAGAATGGCGGCCCCGTCTGATTCTAATGTATCTGGTATGGTGTCTACAGCACTTAAATTGATTGCAACAATATCAGCATTTATTAAACGGCTACTTCCTTGCTTAAAACCATAGTTCAAATATAACTCCTCTGGTTTTAAGTGCTCTGAGTCAAGTGTATAACATGAGAGCATTTGTTTTTTAGCGATACAGCTTGACCAATTGGCTACCGCTTCATCATCTGCATGCTGCAGCAATAAATGTGATGACTTACTATCGATAAATTCTTTGTCATTATCAGAGCAATGAGCCGTTTTCCACAGTTCAACATCCTGCTCATTACTTTCTAGCGAAAGTACCTTCATAACCTGATTAGTAAAGTCTCGATTTTCAATATTAGATTCGCTACAAAACCATTTTTTAAGCGAAACAAGAGAAGTAAAGTTGAGTGTTTCGTTATAAGTGTCAAGGATACTAGGAGCAAGCTGTGCATTACAGCTGGCATAATGACTGGATACCTGAACCGCTCGCTTTACTGTAATGCTAAACGTATCCTTTGCTTCACCACCTTTGTCATCCCTAACTACCAGCTCAAATTCAAGCGTTGTATCAGCATCC
>NZ_ARPN01000176.1:0-3878 GCF_054966645.1 Pseudoalteromonas sp. SANK 73390 | reverse complement strand
GAGGCAAAGCAACCTAAACAACTTGCTCGCTTTGCAGGCAGCCTCAGAAAACACATGCCCAAAGGGTTACCCTTTGAGTTAAAGTCTTATTTAGAATTAGTTGAGCTAACGGGCCGCTGTATGAGAGAAGATAAACGCGGGCATATAGAGCAGCGCACACTTCCTATTTTAGAACGATTAAACATAGCACCTGAAAACTGGTTAAAACTCACCACACAATTTACCAAAGTGTTCAAAGGGGCAGTAGGGCGACCCAATAAGCTTGATGGCTACTACACACATTTAGAAGTAAAACGACGAACCAGCATCAGTCAATGTGAAAAGCTATTTGCTTAAATTACCTTATAACCCAAAACACTTAACACCAATCATGCTGATAAAGTAGGCACAGTTGTGCCTAACAATTTACAATTACCACCTAAATTTTTTAGTTAAGTTAAAAAATCGCATTGAAAGGTGCTTTTGGCGTAAAAAATATTAAAGTAGCTGGCTTTGCATGATAATTTAATAATGGCTGTCTTATTTATTTTGTCTTATTTATTTTAGCATTAGCAGCTTGTATGGCATATGTTGATTTAAACCCCATCAGAGCGAAGATGGCAAAAACCACCGAGGACTCTGAGCACACCAGCGTTCAAAAGCGAATTAAAGCCGCAAAAGAGGCAAAGCAACCTAAACAACTTGCTCGCTTTGCTGGCAGCCCCAGAAAACACATGCCCAAAGGGTTACCCTTTGAGTTAAGGTCATACTTAGAGTTAGTAGAGCTAACAGGCCGTTGTATGAGAGAAGATAAACGCGGACATATAGAGCAGCGTACACTTCCACTCTTAGAGCGATTAAACATAGCACCAGAAAACTGGTTAAAACTCACCACACAATTTACCAAAGTGTTCAAAGGGGCAGTAGGGCGACCCAATAAGCTTGATGGCTACTACACACATTTAGAAGTAAAACGACGAACCAGCATCAGTCAATGTGAAAAGCTATTTGCTTAAATTACCTTATAACCAAAACACTTAACACCAATCATGCTGATAAAGTAGGCACAGTTGTGCCTAACAATTTACAATTACCACCTAAATTTTTTAGTTAAGTTAAAAAATCGCATTGAAAGGTGCTTTTGGCGTAAAAAAATATTAAAGTAGCTAGCTTTGCATGATAATTTAATAATGGCTGTCTTATTTATTTTTTTTGAACCAAGAAAATTAGCGATTAAATCAGGTAAATTTTAGGTTAAGCAAAGATAGCTTCCTCTCGAGGCAGCTCTCAGTTAAATAAAAAAGGGGTAATAACATCGCTGCGATTACCCCTTTTCAAAACTCTATTTAAAAAACCAATTAATGATTTTCAGAGACCATATTGATGGTATGTTCATTTTAGGACATTCAAAGAGGTGAATCCTATCATTTTGACTCTAAAAGCTGATCTACAATTCCTATAATTCTGTTTACAACATCTTTTAGATCACTATCTATTTCGTTTTTCATAATCACAACATCACCAAAATATTCATTCATTAATTTGCTGCTAATGACAATATCAAACCTTTGTTCTAAAACGTCACTACTCAATAAATTAGAGTCATTTTCACGTTTTAAGAGGCGTTCATTTACAACAGATGAGTTGGATTTTAACAGAACAGTTAGAATAGGTGAGGGTAAGCCTATAGCAGCTATACCTGCTTTTATTTCTAGCATATTATTTTCAACCGCTTCTAAGTGATAAACAACTGTTGACAACATATATCTATCAACAATAACTATAGGAACATCAGAAGCTCGATTCGCAAACTCTTTGTTTGCTATTAAATAAGCACACAAGGAGCCATATATACCTTCATCTCTCGCTATAGTCGGTATTTTATTAAACCCGATTGTAGGAGTTTTGAAAACTTTGACGTGATTACATTTATTAATCTCATAATGGTTCTTCAATTTTTCACATACGGTGCTCTTACCTACTCCATCCATACCTTCAATTGCAATAATCTTTACCATCAATTTCTTCCTTTGCAGTTTAATTAATCCTATTAAGACGCTACTGGGGCCCATTCAAAACAACATTCCAAATTTCAGACTTATCAAACGGAGTTCTAATATATTTTTCAATCTCATCCTCGTTATTACCAACAACTAAAGGCGCCATATTCGTGTAGTTTGTTTGAAGTACTATCGTGACTACACATTCATTGGCAGGTACAAATGCTTGATGATAAACTTCTGACTCCATCTGATAGACCGAACCCGCACTATGATAATGCTTGATTTTAAGTTTTGGTGTCACTGAGGTAGCACTCGCGATAAGAGTTGAATCTTTTCCATCATATTCCACAGGAAAAAGAGTATGTGTCCCTCCTTTTATAATATCGTATTCCCACATTCCCATTGTCCCATATAAAACCCTGCTAGTTATATCAAATCTATGATTATGTATCGGCCATTCCGGTTTTTTTGATATTCGGATTCCTTTTGGCCAATAATGAAGTTTCAGAGCCCAACCAGCACCTTCCTTTAAAGGCATTGAGATGAAACCAAGAGGGTGCCAAAGCGCTTCACCGTCACGCCAACACGAAATGATACTCAAGATATCGTTGAGTTCCAGATACAGTAATTTATTAATTCTTTCCATAAGGATCTGTGTTTCTTTGTGCACTAATTAACGCTGTTTTTACTACATTTTGACTGGGATTTTCAAAGCCAAAACTATTACATACATTTTTAATATCTTGTTCATCTAGATCTTCCAAACAATGTTTATCTATAGTTGCTAGTGATACTTCTAATGCTTGATGTTTTATTAACGTAAATTGCTCATAGACCCAACCGTTTAAGAAGTGGTCGTCGGTTGCAACTAAGCATGGCTCCCTTTTATTTTCTACCGTTAAAAATGTTGTATGTGAGTTAGAGTCAACTCTTATTGGTTCAAAAACGCTATTTAAGTATATGTTTATATTAAGAGATGGCTGCCTATTGTACCAAGCACATACAGCAAGTGTAGCAATTAGATCTGCTTGTACTTTTTCAGCATTCCAGTCCCGTCCTTCCTCATTTAGTGCACTAAAGTTTTTGTGTTCCGCAAATTTTTGACAAATATCCTCATGCATAGGATTAATAAATATAGCTTCGATTGAATAACGTCCTGTTCTTTCAGATAACGTTGGAAGAACCTTTGCACGCAAATAACGACCTCGATTTCCCTTAAACATCCAACACGTAGCTTCAGCTAAAGCAACTTCGAAATAGGGAACAATATCTCTCGCAGAAACTTGTCTAAGATTAGTTGAACTCTCTTTCCTGGAACCTATAAAGTAATAAATTACAAAAGATAAAATGACAGAAACAACTAGCCCCGACATTGTATTATCTAAAATAGCAAGTGACGATATATCGAATTGAGTAGGTGTAACTCCTGCTTTAGGAGTCAAATAAAATCGAGCAGCTATAAGAATTGAAAGTAATAAAAATATAGAACCTAGAAAAATTCTTTTATGGTACGGGCTATCAAAGACCTTATTCATATCCATTGTAAAACTCCATTATATACAAATTTTTCATTACCCTAAGGCAATATAAATCAAATAGTTAGACTAAATCAAATATTAAACTAAATCAAACATTAGACTAACCATTACAAGCACGGCGGGATCGCACTTTGTAAAAAGGCTTTAACACCCGCCTCTTTTCTGATCTAATAACGCCCACATTATCACTATCTACTTGTTAATTACGTCGTTATTTAGCCACCTTGAACTTGTGGAAGATAAGCGTTCTTCCATCAACCAATATCATGATCTTACTGATGTCTTGTTTCTTATCATTTCGGCGGTTTTATCCGGTTGTGAAGGCTGGGAAGATATCGAAGTGTTTGGACACAGCAAG
>NZ_ARPN01000174.1:0-1038 GCF_054966645.1 Pseudoalteromonas sp. SANK 73390 | reverse complement strand
CTCGGCTCTCCATAACTTTCGAGATTATAGTCAAAAACAGGAAAGATTTATACGGTGATTGCACTCGAAGCTTGCTAAACTAAGAGCGCAATTTTAAATCAGTTATCTTTTCAACTTTGATTGGATATTGATGACAGCTTCTTTGAGTTCATCTTCATCAGAGTAGGCGTTGGGGTACTTTACTCTATCCTCTTTAAACTCTGAAAACCTACCAGCAACTTCCGACAGTCTTTCAAACTCCTGAGCCTCGGTAGAACTTAATAAAGATGTGTCAATCCCGATGTCGAAGCACTCATAAAATTCATCACAAAACACTCTAGGAGATATGTTATCAGAAGCAAACTCTGTCATTATGTAATATAAAAAATCAACTGAGCCCTTATCGGGTGTATTATTTAATTGCATTCAATGGCCCCATTCTCTTTCTGGCATACTCAAAATGAAGGATTGTGTTCGTGCTCTTGTGGTGCAGAACTTCTAGGTTGTACGGCTTGTTGTTTCGCCAAATTTTCATGTAATGCATTAAAGCGTCAGACCCTCTTGGGTCAGGAAGTCCCTTGCTTCCTTTTATTGCTTTATCAAGCATCTGCACAGGAACATGCCTAGCTACATTTTCCATGTGGAGTGATGGAGTTCTTGCAAAGTTATATAGACTAGTTGTTCTGTGTTGCCCTCTCATGGCTGTTAAGCTTTTGGTAAAGCCTCCCAACGCTTGCATAAAGCCCATTGCACGAGAAGCCATAAAGCCGGGTGCTATAGGTGCATTAGCTAAAATAGACCTATCCCATCCAGTATTGAAGTCACCTCCTAGTTCATTTTGAAAATCTTTGAACTTATCATGACCAAGAATACCCCGTAACTCATCATCATTTAGTGACCCTGCAACATTGGCAAGTGCCCCTGCATATGTACCCGGGTCAGCAATCATCTCAAATAATGCTTGCCTATTGATTTTGTAGTCACCGCCACCACTTTGATTGGCACCACCATCCCCTCCTCCTTCTTTCGCAACCTCACTCTGCGACAGCATATCCGTTA
>NZ_ARPN01000173.1:0-6514 GCF_054966645.1 Pseudoalteromonas sp. SANK 73390 | reverse complement strand
GCAGTGCTAAACGGCGGCGCACATCTATGTATGTGCTATCACAACTCAGTTTGCGGCGTATATCGGTTTCAGTGACAGAGTGCCAACCCTGTGCAAATTTTGATTGCATGGTGCCGTCATAGCTGTGCAGTGGTATTTGTGTGGCATCAAATGGCTGACCGTTTTTACGTGCCAAAACCTCAGCATTTAAGCGCTTAATGCGGCCCTGATTTAAACTCCATTCCCAGTTTTTACCCACGATACACCTCTGCATAACAGCGCTCGGTAATGTGGCCCAGTCGGTTCATCCAGCCGCGCAGGTTGGGCTGTTGGGTTGGGTCGTCGAGGCATATGCGTGCGTAACGATAGGCGCGGCGGCTGATTAGCTCGCACATAAATAAGTTAGGCAAAATAGCGTGGCACTTTTTAAGAGTGCGCGAGCCAAATACGCCGTCTACATCAGCGCCTGCGGTGCGCTGTACTATGCGCGTCATGCCGTTTATGCCGTGATTAACGGTGCCATCAAATAGCATGAGTGCAACACCGCTGTTTAGCTCGTCGCAGTGCATTGGCTCCCAGTAATCTCGATAATAAAGCCTAATTGCATGGCTAATTTTTAAATTAGCAATATCTGTTTTGGGGTAGGCCCGCTGGCTAATACCGTATTTAGTTAGGCCGCCACGGTCAGAGGCAACATTATTTAGGCCGCCGTCATCCCTAAGGCCGCCCTCTAAATATAAAATTGTTAACACACTGCGGCAAAACGCATCGCTGTAGCCTGTGAGTGCCGCTTTAATTTCGGGTGTTTGTCTGTAATGGTCGAGCTGTTGTTGAGTGAGCATAGTTGTCGGCTCCGTTGTGTTTGTTAACAGAATGCCGACGCGTGCGAGGGATGTATTTTAACCTGGGTTAAAAAATATGAATCTATTTATAAAATTATTTTGCAAAACCCTTTTTAAAACCCTATACAAAAGATTAACCAAAGTGTTATATTTTGGTTAATGGATTTGATTTCGTAGAGCAAAAAAGGAACATTGGAACACCTTTTTAGCTTCGTCATTGTACTTATATTGGTAGTAGAGGCTGCAAAATGACAAAACAGCTAGTTAAAACACTCAGTCGAGATATGGCCCAAGCAGTCGCTGCGGGCAATGGAAGCGGTAATGATCCCATAAACCCACCTAGCATTTTTAGTGCTGGAGGTAGTGATGTGCTCGCACCATATACTACGGGTGGCGGTGATGGCTCTGAGCCTCTCAGTTCATTTAGTACTGGCGGAGGTGGCGGCACCGAACCTGTGTTTTTTAACCTAGTTTAAAAGACTTTCAATGAAGTAATGGTACTCTTTAGGCTCCAACAATAAAGGAGGTCATATAAATGAAAGTACGTAAATTACAATCTAATAAGTTAAACGCAAATTTGCTGGCACAGATTAAAGGCGGTTCAGTTAGTGGTGGTGGTGGTGGAGAACCAGCAAAGCAAGCAATGAGTTTTGTTGCGTTTGAAAAAAAGGATTGGCAACCGTGAAAGATTTTTTTGCTCAGGTCGACTGGGTGATTATAGGGGTAAAGCTAGCTTGTCTAGCTTCCCTATTAATTTTTTCTAAACAAAGAAGTTATGACCTGATTTTTAAACGCCCTAGTGATGATATAAGAGAGCAAGTTGAACAGAGTCTATTCCTTTTAGTTAGTCTTACGTTGATCTGGCACTTATTTGGCACCTACATAAGTTGGTCGTTTAAGCAAATGTCTCTAACTAGAGAAGTGCAATTGCAGATTTATTACTTCTTTTTCTCATTTTATGAAGTGCTAGGGTTGACCGTTTTAGCCTTACTTCATTGGATAAAGCAATGCAGGTTTTCCAAGATTTGTAGATGGGTCTACTACTTGGGAACAGGGATGATTACTTTACATTTGATTAGGTATGTGGACAGAGTGTATTTTGAGTTTAATTACTTAAATAGTGTATACATGCCGATTAAAACAGCTATTAATATGGCAACCGTTGCTTTGGTTAGCGCCTACCCGTTGCTTAGATTATTAAACTTAAAACCAACTAAAACATGGGAGTAAATGAAGTGAAAATGGATCTTGTTATATTGCTGTTCTTATTTGGAATCTTAGGCTTTTCATTTATTTTATGTATCTTCGTGTCGAGCTTTAAAAAACTAAAAAGTTTGGAGACATCAGGCAACGATAGGTTGACTAACGATAATGTTGTTTATTTGCACAAAAAAAACGAGTTAGATAAAGCCGCAGAGCTTCTTTTAATCAGTGAGATACTAGAAGATATTTTTGAAGGTATATCAGAAGAAGAGCTAATGGCGCTTGTACTAGAGTTTCATACTGAACGAAAGAAAACTCTGAAGCTTTTAAGTTCACTAGGGATTGTGGATAGGGAGCGTATAAAAAAATCTCTAATCGAATCGAAGAAGCGAGCTTAAGCACCGTTCTTTTTAGCAGGCTGTAAGGCTTCGAAAAGATCGTCAGCTTTAAATTCACCTGTAATTTCAGACCTAGCGAGAACTCCAGCAGCTTTCTCAATTAACTCAAGGTTTTTCATCACATCAAAGTCAGCAGTCGATTTTACCTCTTTTCTAAGTTTTTTTACTTGGAATACCGATTTTATTGATTCTCTAGCAGAATATTTAGCAACCTCAATAGCACTATCAATAGATATTTCCATTCTACTTTCAAACACTTCTAGCTGTTGCCTTTTGCCCGTCACAACGTACCGTATGTCAAAGCCGACTTGATCAAGGTCTGCTAGTTTGTCAGAAGGAATAGGCTGTCCTTTCTCCCATCTGATATACGTCGACTTACCAACATTAATACGTTCGTATACATCTGACTGAGTTAACCCAAGCCTTTTACGTTCCAAAGATAAAAATGTTGTCATATATGGGTACTTTCATGTTGACAGGTGCCAAATGTGACACCTATACTAGCTTTAACTCTTAACAAAACCCTTTTTAAAATCGCCCGCAAAAGCTTTTTAAAAGGGTTGCAACCAATAGGTAATTTACTATGAATGCAGAAAAAAGAAAACAGGCCATCAAAAAGAAAGGCTATACACTCAAGCAAATTGCAGATGCTTTGGGCAAGTCTATCTCTACAGTATCCAACGTAGTCAGTGGTCGTTATTACTCCGAAACGATAGCGAAGGCGTTAGCCAAATTGGTTGGTATGCCAGTGCATGAGTTTTTTGCTGATTGTGAAGCATATACAAGCCCTACCGATCCAGTTGTGGTTCGCGGTGAAGCCCGTGAACAAAAAGTTGCAGAACTTCGCCAATTATTCGCTGTTGCGTCATAGGAGCCTCATCATGTCATTATTCAATCCAAATCAGTCAGTATCGTCAGCCGTAGCTGAGGCTATGTTGTTATCAACTAAGAGCCACACAGGGCGGCCTCTAATATTGCCAAACGTCGCACGTTCGATTGCGCAGGCGAACTCGCTGCCAGATGATTGCGCCAAGCATTTAGTAACAGAAGCGCGCTCGGATTCGTCTGAGCCTGCTCCATCTCATCAATTGACTGATCAAGAGTAGTAACCATGTGTGCTGCAATGTCAGGAGTCAGTGACTCAGCAAGCGCTGTAATAAAGGAGTTTATAGCAGCTGTTGTGTCAAACAATGTGTCTAGTGATTGGTCTATATCGTTATGCATGTTGGTTGCTCCAGTTAATCGTGTTTTATGTTTACGCACAGTTGAGGGACTCGCTAATGTGCCACCCATGTTTTCCGTTAACAAAAGCATACGCACGAGCATTGAAAATAGCACGGCAATAATCTCGGCAATTTTTGCCGCCGTTTTTGCCAACAGTGGTTTAAAAATAGGAACTAATAAATACAAGGTGGCAGTGATGTTATTTGATGAATCTCTCGTGGAGACCAGTATGTTATTAAATGAATATGCACCTAAGTGCGATATGTCGTTGGTGCTAATTGCAACGCTAAAAAAGGCGGTAGACGACAGCCCCTATTCGCGCCCCGCAATTGTTGACCGAATGAATGAGGGCCTAGGCGGTAAAAAGGCTGTAACTGTAGATATGCTCAATAAGTGGTTAAGCCCAGGAGCAGAGCGCAAAATGCCTGCGGAATATATCACCGCATTTTGTTGGGCTACGCAAAGCATTAGCCCGTTTGCTGCGCTTTTGCAGCCAATTGATTTTGTGCCAGTTGACGAACGCGGCGTGTCGCTGCAACGTGCCGCTGAGTTAATTTTGCAATCAACCCAGTTACAAAAACGAGCCGAGCAAATGTTTATGAACATTAACGGCGCAATATCACCTGATCAGCAATCCGCTGAGCCAACCCCCATACACCAATAACGAGGCCAATTATGAACACTATCAAAGACCAAGTTGTGCCCAAAATTTGCCAACGCGCACAAAAAACAAACGAATGGCAAGCGGTTTGCCCTGCATATGCAGCTAAGCGATTAATGAGTGCAAACGAGCTGGCTGTGCTAGCTGCTAAATCATTTGGGGGTGTGGTATGAGCGTAGTAATTCAACCTGTTGATTTAAACAAAGTGAAACTGGTAGAGCAAGTACCGCAGTTGCAGTGCGAGTGCTGCAAGTATATTGCTAAGCCGCTGAGTTCTGATGCCACATGTAGCGAGTGGTTGTATGCAGCCCACCGTATAGGTTGGCGGCATGTTACAACCGAACAATACGATTTTGACTGTGTATGTGCTGTGTGTTTAGTGGGCCTAATAGCGCCTGAAGCTAGGGAGGCAGTATGAACATATCAACACACAGATGGGCGCATGTCCATGTTGAAGGTAACAAGCTGTCGGTTTGGGTATGTCCTGATAGCGCAGGCTTTGATAAAAGTGGTAATTGGGACAGCGATATAATGGAAAGTAACTCTCTGAATTTAACAGCACCCGCAACACGTGCAGGCTGGGTTGAGCTACATGCCAAGCTGCGTCATTGGTTTAGCCCCATAACAGTGGAGTGCGGCCAATGAGCAACGACAGATATTTATCACCACAAATACAACGCACACTCGCCACCATAGAGCTGCTATGTGGGCATGAAGTAAAAGGCGTTGAAGCGGGCAAGCTGGCTGCTGAATTAAGTTGCACCCCCTCTGATATGCATCGAGTGCTCGCCAATCTAGAGCACGCGGACTGGGCAGAACGGTTAACCACTAATCAAAACTGCTGGCGGCTGCATAAAAAACCCGTGCAGATAAGCAACACCGTTGCCCACTCATTCAGCACTGCAATTAGCGATTTGCAGATAGAGCGTAACAACTACGGTTTGTTGAGGTGAGATTATGAGTGATTTAAGTGTAACTGATTTAATTGATTTAAAGGTCAAGCAACAGTCAGAAATAGCAGCAAAGCAAGATGTTTTATTACAGCTTGGCCGTGCACAGGCTTTCAATTTTATTTCAAAACTGGTGACTGTCACCGAGTTAAAAACTCTACAACAAATTAAAGAGAGTAAAGAATACAAAGGGTTAACTGTAACAGACGAAGACGGAAAACTGGTGACAGTCACCAGTTGGGAAGATTGTTGTAAACATGTTCTACATATGGATAGAAAGGGAGTTGATGAACGCCTGAGTAACCTTGCTTTATTTGGCGAGCAGTTTTTTGAACAAGCCCAAAAAATGAAGCTGGGCTATCGAGATTTACGCGCGTTGCGCCAATTACCCGAAGATGAGCAAGCACTCGTTATTGAGTCTGAAGCTGTGGAAACGGGCGACAAAGACGCAGTAAAAGAGCTAATCGACGAGTTAAAAGCTAAGCACAAAAAAGATAGTGACAAACTCAAATCAGAACTTGATGCAACAGAGCGAATGCTCAAAGCCTCGCGCAATACTGCATCGGAGAAAGAAGACAAAATTGTTCAACTCACCGCAGACTTAGAAAGTAAAAAGTTTAGTGCCGACAAATGGAAAGGCGAAGCTAAGTCATTTTTTGAGGCGCTGGCTAAAACACAAAACCAAATCCGCGAGGGATTCAATCAATTGCTGGTACTCAGCGAGCAGTTAGAGACCGTACAAATTGACGACAAAACCTACGATGCGGCTAAATCAGCGTTTTACGCTGACAGCAAAATTTTACTAACTCAACTGGCAGGCGTGTGGAACGAGATACACCGCACCTATGGCGACCTAGACGATGCGCGCCCCAGTGGTGAGTGGCTGGCTGAAATGGGTTTTGAGGCTACGGAGGTGATCGAATGAACGCACTCTCTCTAGAGTATTGGGCAGAGCAGCTAGACAACGCAGGCCATGGACAAAAAGGCACAATACGTGAGCAAGCGTGCAAAACGCTGGGATTAAGTAAGGATGCGTTGTACCGCCGATTAAAAAGCCTAGGTTGGGAAAGCGGCAAGGCTAAACGCAGTGATGCGGGTAGTACCAGCATGAGTGATGAGTCTATAGAAGTGATGGTGTCGCTGTTAAACCAATCAGTTAGGGCAAACGGTAAGCGCATTATGCATGTGCCAGTTGCTAAGTCGATTTTAGCGGCAAATGGCTATGATAGCGTAAGCCCAAGCCAGATCAGCCGTATT
>NZ_ARPN01000172.1:0-339 GCF_054966645.1 Pseudoalteromonas sp. SANK 73390 | reverse complement strand
ACCTGCTTGCCAATAGTGAATGTCCACCTAAGGCAAAGAAATTGTCATGAATACCTACGCGATCAATACCTAGCAGATCCTCCCAAATTTTACATAATCTGAGCTCAACCTCCGTGTTAGGTTGCATATAGCAAATCTCATCGGCGATTTGTACGTTACTAGGCAATTGTTTTCTATCAACTTTACCATTTGGAGTGAGTGGCAATTCGTGCATCCAGCGGAAAAAACTCGGTACCATATACTCTGGTAATATAGCCTTGAGACTCTCTTGATAGTGCGCCGTGCGCTGTTGCTCTTCAATCTGTCCTTTACTCACCACACACCCTAACAAGTGCTGCT
>NZ_ARPN01000171.1:0-42504 GCF_054966645.1 Pseudoalteromonas sp. SANK 73390 | reverse complement strand
AAAATTTGGTAAGTCGCAAAGTCGACTTACCAAACGTAAGACTATATATCGGTATTGTCACCTAGATTTTGAGTTAGCTCTTCTAATAGCTCTTTAATCTCTTCACTTACTAAAATGAAATCAGCATCAAGCTTTACTGCCATATCTTCTTTAGGGATGTCTGCGTTTTGCTCTTTAAGCGCATCAGCATAACCTAAACGTTTAATAGAACCATCATTTTGTAGTATGAATTTTACACGCTCACGCCAGTCAAATGCGAGTTTGGTGACACGCTTACCATTTTCTAAATGACTTTTTATCTCATCAGAGGACAAGTCATGCTGTTTTAATTTAACTTGAGCACCGTTATCGTCAGGCTCTTGAAGCTCTGCATCAGTGCCAATTGCAAATCCTTCCGGCGCTTCAAATTTTGTTAACCAATCAGTTAAAAATACATCGAGATCATAATTGGCAAAAGCGGGTACCACTGGAAGCGTACCTAAGGACTTTCTCAGTAAAGCAAGTAACTCTTCTGCTTTGTTAAAGCTGGCGCTATTAACAACGACCCAGCCACTTTCTTGGTCAATAAACGCAAATTGCAGGCTTGATTTCTTAAATGCTTGAGGTAGCAAGGTGCTTAAAATATTTTCTTTTAGTTCGTCTTTTTCTTTTTCTTTACTGGACGATTTTCTTCGCGTTCTATCAATTCAACTTTTTCAGCAACCATATCGTTAATTACAGACGCGGGAAGTACTTTTTCTTCACGTTTGGCACATATTAGAATACTTTTTTGCGAAAAATGCGACAAACTGTCACCATGTTTACCCAGTGCTTTAGACCAGCCAAAGGTGCTCATATCTTGGCTGCCACATGGTCTAAACAAGTCTTGCTCTAGGGCTTTTTCAAACTCTTCTTGGTTGTATGAAACATCTTGCTTAAATCGATAACAGATCAGGTTACTAAACCACATATATTGAGAATCCGTGCTTAAAAATAGATAAGCATAATAGCAAGAAATTTAACTTAAAGGGCAATGCCATACTTAAACTTTATGTAGGACATTGCGTATTCAGCTGAATATACCCATGGGCGCTTGCATGTTTTTTGGAAACCTAATGAAGTAAGTTAAGCCTTCGCCTTCTTCACTACTCACTTCAATATCGCCATTAAGAGTTTGTTTTACTAAGTTTAAAGTTATGTGAGTTCCTAAGCCGCTACCGCCTTGATCTCGTTTAGTCGTGAAAAATGGGTCAAAAAGTTTTTCAAGTTGTCCACTACTTACGCCGCGACCATTATCTTTGTAAACAATTTTAACATCGTCATGGTCATCGGTAATGCTAATATCAATAGCGCCCTTATCAATACCATCAAAGCCATGGATAAGAGAGTTCATAATTAAGTTAGTGAATATTTGACTTATTGCACCTGCTGGCAGGTTAAGTATTAGGTCATCCGGACAATCAATATCAATGGTATGTTTCGTCTTTTTGATTTTTGGATGCAATGAACGAACAACTTCTGAGAGGTATTCTTTGAAGTTAATTTTCCTTACCGCTTCACTTGCCTGATCAACGGCAATTTGTTTAAAGCTAGCAACTAATTCTGATGCTCTATCTAAGTTGGTCGTCAATAAACTGGTGCTTTGTTTTGCTTCATTAATAAACTCCTCCAGCGCTTTGGGAGAGAGTGTTTTTTGCGTGTACGCGGCTTCTAGTTTGTTTAAGCGTTCTTGTAAGAATGATGTTGCAGTAACGCCAATTCCAACAGGTGTATTTATATCATGTGTAATACCTGCAACCAATCCGCCAAGCGCGGCCATTTTTTCGGAGCCTACAAGGCGCTCTTGTGCCATATTCAGCTCATCAACATATCGTTCGAGTTCTTTTTGCTTAGTAAGCAACTCTTGCTCTGTTTGGCTACGCAGATCAACCTCTTCTGTTAATGTGAGTTTTTGTTTTTCAAGCTCATATTTTTGTTGTTGTAGGTCCATCATGGCTTGACTGAGGTTGGACGTTTTTCTTGCCACTTCTTGCTCTAGTTGCAAATTGTGTTGGTCAAGCTTTTCATTACTGATAATCAGCTCTTTTTGAGTTTGATTTAGTTGTTTGCGATACCCAGATACTTTGTCGATTAATTTGTTAAAAGCCTCTTCCATGACTTTTAACTCATTACGTTCAGTCGTTCCAATATCAATTTTTTTGCCATCAATGTCATCAAGTTCGATTTCCTCAATCTGGTCGGTTAAGTCTGTCAACGGCTCAGTGAGCAGGCGGCGGAATGCAATTAAAAATAAGATGATTAAGAAGGTGGTCTTAATCATGGCATTACCAATTAAAAAGTAAATCGAGATCATGATACGGCTAAAAACTACATCGCGAGATGAGAATAATGTGACATCACCAACCTGAGTAGCGCGGCCTGAAAACTCAAAAATGAGTGGGAAGGTATATCCAAATAAGCCAGAAGGAGTATCCTCTATAATGGCTTCTTCTTGAACCAGTTGCTGGCTATATAATTCATGTATATCGAGTGAGCGACCAAGTTGAGAAATAATCTCTCCGCTATCATCTCGCACAATGATGCCTTCAATCATAGGGATAGCCAGTAGCCCCTCAGCAGTTGTTACGGTTTGTTTGGTGTTTAGCTCCCAAATTGCACGAGTTAGGCTACGACTGAATGTTTTTTGTAACATGGTCAACTCATTACGGATGTAATCTTTAGTATTAACATACTCCGCGACAACTTGGCCGCACGTTACGACGAATGTCAACAAAAAGTAAACGGAGAGCACATTCGTGAGTAGCTTTTTTGATAGGCTTTTTTGTAGCATGAATGAACGACTGCTCCCCAGAGAAGAATTATTTTAGAATGGCTAATGGTAAACTTAGCTAATAAAGGCTTAAAAATAAATAAATATCTTGTTTTTCGCATAGAAAAAACGCCTCAATATCATTGTGTCTAGGGTCTGTTGATTTTTGCAGTTTGTTTTTACAGCAGTGAGTTGGCGGTTTAGGCAAGACAGAGGCTACGTAGCATAGTTATTCTATGTGAGTTAGCCGATAACGCAGAATAAACCGCCTACTCGCGTTGCTCGCAGAGTTCAACCAAAGGCTTTTACTATTTTGTCATTCGCAACTTACATAACTCATTATGCTACATCGCTCATTTCGCGTATTAAAAGCCTTTGATTTGAATAAAATCTATACCTCAAAGATCAACAGGCCCCAGTATTCCTTACTGATGAAAGAATATTGTGTTATAAGAGCCATGTATAAAAAACAGTAGATAGATTGTAATGAATTACTCAATATTAGTGTGTGACGATTCAACGGTTGCACGTAAACAAGTTGTTCGCAGCTTGAGTAGCTCGTTGAATGCAAATATAAAACAAGCGAAAGATGGTTTGGAGGCAATTGAATTGTTAAAAAGCCATGCAATAGATTTATTATGTTTAGATTTAACTATGCCACAGCTTGATGGTATTGGTGTGCTGGAATATATAAAAAATGATCCACAGATAGAAACTTTTGTGGTTGTTATATCAGCGGATATTCAAGCAACGATGAAGCAGAAAGTGATTCAATTAGGTGCTATTGAGTTTTTAGAAAAGCCGGTTGATAGTGAGCACCTTTTAAAACTGCTGCACACATATGGTATACGCTAATTAAGTTACAAACAGATTGTTAACCTTATATTTTTTCACCTCAATAAACTTTTGAGTCGACTTGCCTAAAGTGAAATGCATAATTTTTGCAAATAGATAAACCAAGGTTGAAATTTTTGCATATTATTCGTTTGTTTTATCGGTTGACAAAGTGCCTATATTTCGGGCAAGCTAAAAACATGAAAACAAAATTTAACACCACCACGATTATTACAACCACCATCCAATCTGGATAGTGGCATAGGTCGGTGCGTATTTGAAAAGGCCTGTGTTCACTAAGAACACAGGCCTTTTTTCGTTTTAGGAATGAGGAAACTTTAAAATGCGTGTTTTAAAATTTGGCGGCTCATCGCTGGCTAACTTTGAATGTCTTAAACAAGTACAAAATTTAATCTTAAATCAGGCGGGTGAAGAAGCGTTGATTGTGTTGTCAGCGCCCGGTGGCATAACTGATCAGCTCGTGGAGCTTGTGGAATTAGCTGAACAGGGAGCAGATTATACCGCTCAGTGGCAGGCGTTGTCAGAGCGTGCTACTGCGCTGCTAGAGCAAGTGGAAAAACTTTACGGCAGTGTGACGCACTGGCCCAAGTTTGACGATTTACAAAATAAGTTGGCAGGAGTTAAGTTGCTAAACAACTGCCCTGACTCGGTTCGTGCCTATGTCATTAGTTTTGGCGAGCGAATTAGTGTGGCATTGATGCAAGCGATGTTAGGTACCTCACAAGCCGTGTACCTTGAAGCGACAGATTGTATCGCCAGTCATGGTGGTTATTTAGATGCTGAAGTGGACTTGCAATTGAGTCAGTCTAAATTTGCCACAGCCATGAATATTAACCCGAGTAAGTATTACATTATGCCAGGCTTTACTGCCAGTAATGCACGTGGTGAGTTAACCACTTTAGGCCGTAATGGCTCTGATTATTCAGCCGCCGTTGCGGCAGCCTGTTTACGTGCTCAGGTGTGTCAAATTTGGACTGATGTTGATGGTGTATATAATGCAGATCCGCGGTTTATTAAAAAAGCCAGTAAGGTTGATTGGTTGTCATATAAAGAAGCTATGGAGTTATCATACTTTGGCGCTAAGGTGCTACATCCTAAGACCATTTTACCTTGTGCAAAGTTCTCTGTGCCATGCGAAATAAAAAATACTCATAACCCAGACGTTGCAGGCTCAGTGATCAGTAATGAACGGCGCGGTGATGAAGCGGTGAAAGCGCTATCAAGCCTTGAAAACTTGGCTATGCTCACCGTATCAGGCCCTGGTATGAAGGGTAAAGTAGGTATGGCATCACGGGTATTTAATGCGCTTGCAAGTGATAGTGTTTCTATTGTTTTAATTACACAGAGTTCATGTGAGTTTAGTATCAGCTTTTGTGTCCATGAGGCTGATTTAGATCTTGCACTTAATGCGTTAGAGTTAGCCTTTGAGCTTGAAGCGCAAGCAGGCTTGATTGAGCCTGTTCAAGTGCAGCGTGATTTAGCTATTGTGACTTTAGTTGGCGATAATATGAAAGCCCATAAGGGGCTTGCTGCAAAGTTTTTTGCATCTTTAGCGCAAGCGCAGTTAAATATTGTTGCGATAGCACAAGACTCAACAGAAAGTGCGATTTCAGCAGTTATAGATGGAGCGCGATGTAATGATGCTGTTAAAGTCTGTCATGAAAACTTCTTTACACACATTCCGTCTATTGACGTATTTTTATTAGGCTGTGGGCTTGTAGGTCAAGAGCTGATTAAGCAATTAGAAAAACAACAAGCTTGGTTAGAAGCACGTAATATAAAGTTAAACTTATATGGTGTGGCTAACTCTAAACAGCTGTATTTAAATGCTGAAGGTGTACCGTTTGATACTTGGCAGTCTCAGCTTGCTAGCCAGCAGCAAGAGTTTGCTCTTGAGCATGTTGAAGCATTTGTTAAGGCCAATCACTTAATTAACCCAGTATTGGTTGATTGCACATCATCACAACACCTTGCGGATCAGTATGTTGACTTTCTTAATGCTGGATTTCACGTAGTAGCAGCAAATAAAAAAGCCAATACAGGTAGCTATGAGTATTATCAGGCGTTAATGCAAGCGGCACAAAGTAAACAAAGAAAGTTCTTGTATGAGACGAATGTAGGGGCTGGGTTGCCTGTCTTAGATAATTTGCAATTGTTATTTGGTGCAGGTGATGAATTGTTATCGTTTAACGGTATTTTATCTGGATCTCTTTCTTACATGTTTGGTGCACTTGAAGATGGTTTGAGTTTATCTCAAGCAACACTAAAAGCCAAAAGCAATGGCTTTACTGAACCCGACCCAAGGGATGACCTCTCTGGCACCGATGTTGCGAGAAAGCTACTTATCATAGCTCGTGAATCTGGGTTAAAACTAGAGCTAAGTGATATTGAAGTAGAGCCAGTGGTGCCGGTTGATTTTGCTCAAGGTAGCTCAGTGGATGAATTTATGGCACGTTTACACGAGCTTGATGCCAGTTTCACAGACAAAATACAAAGTGCGGCAAACGAAAATAAAGTTTTACGATATGTGGGTAGTATCGAAAACGGACATTGTCGTGTCGGTATTGAAGCAGTAGATAAAGCACATGCGCTTTACGATATTCGTGATGGTGAAAATGCACTGGCTATTTTAAGCCAGTACTATCAACCTCGCCCGTTTGTTATTCGTGGCTATGGCGCAGGTGCTGAGGTTACCTCCGCGGGTGTATTCGCTGATATTTTAAAAACACTTTAGGGTAGGAATTATTGATGATTTCAATTTATGCACCTGCATCGATTGGTAACTTTTGCATTGGTTTTGATTCTTTGGGGGCAGCGCTTGCACCAATTGATGGCACTTTACTTGGAGACGTTGTTCATATTGAGCAAGCAAAGCAAGATGCCTTCAAGTGCGTCGGTCCTTATGCATCGAAACTACCCAGTGATGCCAGCGAAAATTTATCTTTTCAATGTTTAATGCATTTTAGAGAGCACGTCGCACCGAGTATGCCTCCTGTACTGCTAACGTTAGATAAACGCTTACCAATTGGTTCAGGGCTTGGCTCAAGTGCTTGCTCTGTGGTTGCAACATTTGCAGCGTTAAACAAATTTGCAGGTACACAATTATCACAATCGGCGATGATAGAATTGATGGCTGATTTTGAAGGTAAAGTCAGTGGTGCGCGTCATTATGACAATATTACACCTTGTTATTTAGGTGGCTTACAACTGACTGCTGAATTAGTACCAGATAAAGCGTTGTCCTTGCCAGTAGATAAACATTGGTATTATGTTACTGCTTATCCAGGATTTGCGCTCAATACTGCGAAAGCTAGGGGCGTATTACCACAAAGCTTAACCACTCACAGTGCGGTGGAATTTGCTCAGCGTTTATCAAGTTTTTGTGTGTTGCTGCAAAGTGAGCGTTTTGAACAAGCGCTTGAGCTGATGCAAGATGATATGGCAGAGCCTTACCGTCAATCACTCATTCCTGGGTTTAGCGACGCTAAGGCTGCATTACCATCACAAGGGGCGAAGCTGGTTAGTATCTCTGGTGCTGGCCCTACGCTATTTGCTCTTTGTCAATCACTTGAAGATGCTAAACAATGCCAGCAATGGCTTGAAAATAACTATATTAATGAACATGGGTTTAGTCATATCTGTAAACTCGATAACTTAGGTACTCGTGACATTTCTCAAGGAGAACATTCGTAATGCAATTGGTTAACTTAAAAGATGAACAGCAAAAAGTATCGTTTACAGAGGCAGTTAAAACGGGTCTTGGGCGTAATCAGGGGGTGTTTTTCCCAACTGATTTAACGCGTTTGGACAATGTTGACGCTTTGCTAGATTTACCATTTGCTGAACGTAGTGCGCAAATACTGGCACATCTAATTGGTGATGAATTACCTAAAGACACCCTTACTGAGATGGTTGCCCGCGCTTTTGATTTTCCAGTTAAATTAGCAAAAGTAGATGAAAAAAATTATTGTTTAGAGCTATTTCATGGTCCTACGCTGGCTTTTAAAGACTTTGGTGGTCGCTTTATGGCTGAGTGTATCGGTTTGTTTAATCACGGTGAGCGCGTTACTATTTTAACAGCAACAAGTGGTGATACTGGGGCTGCTGTGGCGCATGCCTTTTACAATAAGCCCCATGTAGATGTGGTGATTTTATATCCTGAAGGCAAAATATCGCTGGCGCAGCAAAAGTTATTTACTACCTTAGGTGGCAATATCCACTGTTATGCTGTTGAAGGCAGCTTCGATGATTGTCAAAGTTTGGTTAAACAAGCGTTTTTAGATGATGAAGTAAAGCAAAAACTCGGTTTAAACTCAGCTAACTCGATTAATATTAGCCGTTTGGTTGCTCAGGTTTGTTATTACTTTGAGGCATTGGCTCAACTGCCCAAAGGTGAGCGCGGCGATGTACATATTTCAGTACCAAGTGGTAATTTTGGTAATGTATGTGCAGCAATGATTGCATCAATTATTGGTTTACCTGTGAGTAAGTTATCAGCCGTGACCAATCAAAACGATACGGTGCCGCGTTTTATTGCCTCAGGACAATGGTCGCCAAATGCAACTATTGAGTCACTCTCAAATGCAATGGATGTGAGTAAACCTAATAATTGGCCTCGTGTTCAAAGTATGTTAGATAGTGGACAGTTTGAACAACATGATTTTTATTCACGTTGTGTTAGTGAGCAACGTACGCAAGACGTGATGAAAGAAGTGGCTGCTCGTGGTTATGTTGCAGAGCCTCATACCGCTATCGCCCATGAAGGCTTAACACAAGATAAAGCATCAAATAGTACCGGGATATTTTTAGCAACTGCACATCCTGCAAAGTTTAAAGAGTCAGTAGAACAAGTACTAGGGCAACACATAAAGCTGCCTAAAGTGCTGCAAGATGCGCTAGAAAAAACGTGTTTAGCACAGCCGATGACTGCCGATTATGAGCAATTAAAAGCGGCTATATTTGACAAGTTATTATAGAAAATTGTAATGCTGGGCTACTTAAATCAATAGGTAGCTTAGCAAAGGCATTAATATACTTAATTTTATTTGTAAAAACCATTAATAATATTAATGTTAAAATAAAAAAATATCATTACTTTAACGCTGTGAAATAAATTCAATCCCTGTTTAAATATGCTCATGCCAAGATCATAGGCATGATACGCATTAGAGCGTACAATATGGCTTTTTATACCTTACGTGCACCTAGGAGACCCCATGTTAGAACGTAACATGAATATTGCAGACTTTGACCCTGAATTAGCAAAAGCGATTGCGCTTGAAACCACCCGCCAAGAAGAGCATATTGAGCTTATTGCTTCTGAAAACTACTGTAGCCCTCGCGTTTTAGAAGCTCAGGGGTCTCAGTTAACAAATAAATACGCTGAAGGCTATCCAGGTAAACGTTACTACGGTGGTTGTGAACACGTAGATGTGGTTGAGCAACTTGCAATCGATCGCGCAAATGAACTGTTTGGCTCAAATTACGCGAACGTTCAGCCTCACGCTGGTTCTCAAGCAAATGCGGCGGTTTTTCAAGCGTTGCTTCAACCACATGATACTGTATTGGGTATGAGCTTAGCGCACGGTGGTCATTTGACTCATGGTTCACATGTGAACTTTTCAGGTAAAACATATAATGCGATTCAATACGGTCTAAATGAAGAAACCGGTGAAATTGATTATGCACAAGTCGAAGCATTAGCACTTGAGCACAAGCCGAAAATGATTATTGGTGGTTTCTCAGCATATTCTGGTATTGTTGATTGGGCTAAATTCCGTGAAATTGCTGACAAAGTAGATGCTTATCTACTGGTTGATATGGCACACGTAGCAGGACTTGTTGCAGCTGGCGTATATCCAAGTCCAGTGCCACATGCACACGTTGTAACAACAACAACACACAAAACATTAGCGGGCCCTCGTGGTGGTTTAATCATTTCAGCTTGTGATGATGAAGCGATTTATAAAAAGCTAAATAGTGCTGTATTCCCAGGTGGCCAAGGTGGTCCTTTGTGTCATGTTATCGCTGCTAAAGCGGTTGCATTCAAAGAAGCACTGCAGCCTGAGTTCACAGTGTATCAAAAGCAGGTTGTGAAAAATGCTCAAGCGATGGTGAGTGTTTTACAAGAGCGTGGCTACAAAGTGGTCTCTGGCAAAACAGACAATCACCTGTTCTTACTTGACCTAATTGATAAAGATATTACCGGTAAAGATGCTGATGCAGCATTGGGTCGTGCCAATATTACAGTGAACAAAAACTCTGTACCAAACGACCCTCGCTCACCATTTGTGACCTCTGGTTTGCGAATCGGTTCTCCTGCAATTACACGTCGTGGCTTTAAAGAAGCTGAATCAAAAGAGTTAGCAGGCTGGATGTGTGATGTGCTTGATAACATTAATGATGAATCAGTACAGGCAGAAGTTAAAGAGAAAGTGAAAGCAATCTGCGCTAAATTACCTGTTTACGCATAATTTTACGCACAAAACAGCATTTTTTGTTATTATAAAGGCCGCTATTTAGCGGCCTTTTTTTGTTAGCTTTTTAAAGTGAATCAATATGCATTGCCCTTTTTGTACTGCCAAAGATACCAAAGTTATAGACTCCCGTTTAGTGAGTTCAGGCCACCAAGTGCGAAGACGCCGAGAGTGTATTGAATGCCATGAACGTTTTACCACTTTTGAGGGGGCTGAGTTGGTCATGCCAAGAGTGATAAAACAAGATGGATCTCGTGAGCCGTTTAACGAAGATAAGCTTATAAATGGTTTAGCAAGAGCGCTAGAGAAGCGACCTGTTAGTACAGAGCAAATTGATGAAGTGATCCATGAAATTAAATCTAAAATTCGTGCCACAGGCGAGCGAGAAGTGCCAAGTCACTTAATTGGTGAGTGCATCATGGAGGCGCTTAAAAAGCTTGATAAAGTAGCTTATGTTCGATTTGCATCGGTATACCGCTCGTTTGAAGATATTAGAGAGTTTGGCGAAGAAATTGCTAGGTTAGGTGACTGAAGATGTTTTCAGATGATGATTTTCATTACATGTCGCTGGCAATTGAGCTTGCCAAAAAAGGGCGTTTTACTACTACACCCAACCCTAATGTGGGCTGTGTTGTTGTTAAAGATGGGCAAATCGTAGGGCAAGGCTATCATCAACGGGCGGGTGAAGGGCATGCTGAAGTAAATGCATTAAAAGAAGCTGGACGAAAAGCACAAGATGCCACGGCTTACGTTACGCTAGAACCTTGTAGCCACTTTGGGCGCACACCGCCATGCGCAGAAGGGTTGGCTAAAGCGGGAGTTAAACGTGTTATTGCAGCGATGGTTGACCCCAATCCAAAGGTTGCAGGGCGGGGTTTATCCATGTTAGAACAAGCTGGTGTTGAGGTATCTTATGGCTTGATGCAAACGCAAGCCAGGGCGCTTAACAAAGGTTTTATTAAGCGAATGGAGCATGGCTTACCGTATGTTACTTGCAAACTAGCGGCAAGTTTAGATGGTAAAACGGCATTAAAAAATGGTCAAAGCAAATGGATCACAGGTGCAACAGCACGCCAAGATGTACAATACTTTCGAGCTCAAAGCTGTGCCATATTAAGTGGTGCAGACACAGTGATAATGGATAACGCAAAGCTCAATGTGCGTATTGATGAGAGCATGATTGAGTTACCGCAAGAGCTATCGTTGCGGCAACCTGTTCGTGTGGTCATCGACTCACAAAACCGTTTAACACCTGATTTGGCATTATTTCAAATACAATCACCGATATTAATTTTACGAACACACCTTGATAATAGTGTGCAATGGCCGCACTTCGTTGAACAAATAGTACTAAAAGAACAACACCAAAAAGTCTCTTGCCATGCAGTTTTAGAATGCTTAGCTAGTCGAGGCATAAACGATGTATGGCTTGAGTCCGGCGCTACTTTGGCTGGTGTATTTGCTGAGCAAAAATTAATAGATGAATACGTGATATATTTGGCTCCAAAGCTTATTGGCAGCCAAGGCAGAAGCTTATTAAATCTACCTGAAATTACTGCAATGGATGACGTGACTCAATTGGAGTTCCTTGATGTGAGACAAATAGGTGATGATATTCGTATTATGGCAAAAACCTGCTAAGAAGAGGCAATATGTTTACAGGTATTATTGAAGCAACAGGTACACTTGATGAGTTAACGGCCTCAAAAGGCGATTTAATCGTTCGCGTACAGAGCCTTAATTTAGATATGAGTGATGTAAATCTAGGCGATAGTATTGCCACTAACGGTGTGTGTTTAACTGTAGTAGAAAAGTTTAAAGATGGTTTTAGGGCTGACTTATCGAATGAGACCATTAACTTGACCCAGTTCTCTCATTATAAAAAAGGGCAAAAAGTTAATTTAGAAAAAGCGCTACAACCAATATCTCGTTTGGGCGGCCACTTAGTCTCAGGCCACATAGATGGTATTGCAACTGTGGTTGCTATTGAGATGAATGCGCGTGCGACGGAATATTGGCTTGAAACCTCCGCGGAGCTTATGAAATATATTCCACATAAGGGCTCAGTTGCGATAGATGGTATTAGTTTGACCGTCAATGAAATAAAAGATCAGCAGTTTAAATTGACCATAGTGCCCCATACAGCACAAGAAACGACCATTGCTGATTTTAAAATTGGCAGTCAGGTTAATTTAGAAGTAGATCAAATTGCCCGTTACTTAGAGCGTTTGGTGCTAGGAGCACAACCTCAGGCTAGTGACTCAACTCTCACTGCCAGTTTGTTAGCCAAAGCGGGCTTTATAAAATAACCCCAAATAAACCTTAATTGGATAGGTAAATTATGAATTTGAACAGCGCACAAGAAATCATTGATGACATTAAAGCCGGAAAAATGGTTATTTTGATGGATGATGAAGACCGTGAAAATGAAGGCGATTTAATTATTGCAGCCGAACATATATCGGCTGATGCTATTAATTTTATGGCAACTTATGGTCGTGGCCTAATTTGTTTAACGATGACTCAACAGCGCTGTCAACAGCTGGATTTACCGTTAATGGTACGCAATAACGGTGCCCAGTTTTCGACAAACTTTACGCTTTCAATTGAAGCGGCAAAAGGGGTAACTACGGGAATTTCTGCAGCGGACAGAGCGCGAACAGTACAAGCGGCTGTAGCCAAAGGTGCACAGCCTGAAGATATCGTACAACCTGGTCATATTTTCCCAATTATGGCACAACCTGGCGGGGTATTAACTCGAGCAGGTCACACCGAAGCCGGCTGTGATTTGGCACGTTTGGCAGGTTGTGAACCGTCATCTGTGATCGTTGAAATATTGAATCCAGATGGCACTATGGCTCGTCGCCCTCAATTAGAGGTATTTGCAAAAGAGCACGATATTAAAATTGGTACGATTGCTGATTTAATTGAATACAGAAATTTAAATGAAACGACGATTGAGAAAGTAGCGCAATGTAAATTGCCAACAGAGTATGGCGAATTTGATTTAGTTACATACAAAGATACCATCGATAACCAGCTTCATTATGCGCTCGTTAAAGGGCAAGTAAAGTCAGATGATATTACATTGGTGCGTGTGCATTTACAAAGTACGTTTAACGATATTTTGTTGTCAGACCGCGGTGCCGATAGAAGCTGGAGTTTACATAGTGCGATGCAATATATCAGTGAGCATAACGGTGTTTTAGTGGTGCTTGGCAAGCAAGAACAAGGTGCTGAAATAGAGGCTATGGTGAAAGCATTTGCAGCGCAAGATCAGGGTGAACAAGTGACGGTACGTAAGTTTCAAGGTACTTCTCGTACGGTGGGTGTCGGGTCTCAAATCTTAGCTGATTTAGGGATTCAAAAAATGCGCTTGATGAGCATGCCGAAGAAGTATCATGCGCTTTCAGGTTTTCACCTAGAAGTTGTTGATTATGTTGAGCCAAAATAGTAACCGGCAAAAATAAATATACGGGCCTAATATAGGCCCGTTTTAAGTTGTTTGGGGATACTTAAAGTTGTGCTATTATGCGCCCCAATTTGGCAATTGCTTGACCGAACATTTCGGGACATGCTTCAGCATTGGTATTTATAAGATTAGGATCATCTAATGAACATTATTGAAGGTAACAAATATGCACCGGGCAAAAAGTTTGCCATTGTTATTTCTCGTTTTAACGACTTTATTGGTAGCAGTTTACTTGAAGGCGCTGTAGATGAGTTAAAGCGTACCGGTGGCGTAAACGATGATGACATCACTGTGGTGTATGTACCTGGTGCCGTTGAGTTACCTCTAGCAGCTAAGCGCATTGCAATGAAAAAGCAGTTTGATGCTATCATTGCATTGGGCGTGATCATCCGTGGCGGTACACCACATTTTGATTTAGTCGCAAATGAGTCAAATAAAGGTTTGGCAACTGTGTCAATGGATTATGATATCCCTGTCGCATTTGGCGTGCTAACCACTGAAAGTATTGAGCAAGCCATAGAACGTGCGGGTACCAAAATGGGTAACAAGGGCGGTGAAGCTGCACTTGGTGCCTTAGAAATGGTCAACGTACTAGAGCAAATTTAAGAGGATCCTCTGTGAAACCAGCAGCAAGACGTAAAGCACGTATATTGGCCTTGCAAGCCGTTTATTCTTGGCAATTAAGTGGTAACCCAATCGCTGATATTGAACAACAAATGTTGATCGAAAATGATGTGTCAAAAGTAGATGTTGAGTATTTTAAAGATTTAGCGCGCGGTGTTGCCGTTAATCAAAAGCAGCTAGATGAATTGGTGAAACCGCATTTGTCTCGACCGTTTAATGACTTAGACGAAGTTGAAAGAGCGGTACTTAGAGTAAGTGCCTATGAACTTAAGTTCAGAGAAGATGTGCCATATAAGGTGGCGATTAATGAAGGCATCGAATTGGCTAAAATATTTGGCGCTGAAGATAGCCACAAGTTTGTTAATGGTGTTTTAGATAAAGCCGTAAAAGACATTCGCAAGTAAGGCTAAATATAAGGAGAGCCGGCGTTGGCCGGCTTTTTTGTGTATGAAGGAATTTGAACTCATTAATCGTTATTTTACCGGACGAGGCATTGCTCGTCGCGATGTTGATTTAGGAATCGGTGATGATTGCGCGCTAGTCCGTGTTCCTGAAAACTGTCAGTTGGCTGTGACCACAGATACGCTAGTTGAAGGCGTTCACTTCTTTGCAGATATCTCTCCTCGAGCTTTAGGTCACCGTGCGTTGGCTGTGAACTTAAGCGACTTAGCCGCGATGGGTGCAGAGCCTGCTTGGGTCTCTTTGGGCTTAACATTGCCAAGTATTGATGCGCAGTGGTTAGAAGAGTTTGCTGATGGCATGCATGAAATAGCAGAATATTATAATGTGCAAATTGTGGGTGGTGATACCACGCAAGGGCCATTAACGATTACGGTATGCGCTAAAGGGATTGTACCTCAAGGTAAAGCATTAACCCGTTCAGGTGCTAAAAATGGCGATTGGATTTATGTTACAGGACCTCTAGGTGATTCTGGGCTAGCTATTGAAGCACGCAAGCAAAACTGGCAAATTGCTGAGGAGCATCTAGAAAATGCCAATAAGTGTTTTCATTTTCCATCTCCAAGGGTTGCAGCAGGGCAAGTGCTCAGAGGCATAGCAACGTCAGCAATAGATATTTCCGATGGCTTATTGGCTGATTTGTCACACATCCTTAAACAATCTGGCGTTGGCGCAGTGATACATGCGGATAAAGTGCCTACATCTGCCGCATTAAATAGCTTGAAAAATGATGATATTCGATTGCAATTAGCACTCGCATATGGTGATGACTATGAGTTGCTATTTACGGTTAGTGATGATAACAAAAGCATATTAGAGGCTAAGCTTCAGCAATATGGTGTAGAGCCAGTTTGTATTGGGCAGGTAGTCAACAATGACTGCAAGTTAGAGTTGCTCTATCACAATCAAACAATGCCATTGCCAAATATTGGCTTTGAGCATTTTAGCTAGGAGTTACTTTGGCTAAGAAGTATAAATTTAATTTAAAACGTCCCCATCAATTTTTTGGTTTAGGTTTTGGGCTTGGGTTATCACCAGTTGCTCCGGGTACTATGGGTACTTTTGCTGCTTTACCTTTTATTTTTATGACCGCGACTTTTCCGCTTTGGCTACAAGTAGTATTTGCAATTGTTATCAGTGTATTTGGTTTGTGGGTCTGTGGGCAAACTGCACGAGATGTGCAAGTACATGATCACCCTGCGATTGTATGGGATGAAGTTGCAGGCTTTTATATTACTATGATGGGGGCTGCATTGAGTTGGCAGTCTTTAATTGTTGGTTTTTTATTGTTCCGTTTTTTTGATATTGTAAAGCCAGGACCAATAAAAATGCTTGATAAGCGCTTACATGGCGGTTTCGGGATTATGGCAGATGATATTCTTGCCGGTATTTTTTCATTGATTTGTTTGCAAGCTTTGTTTAAAACTGGTGTTTTAACGCTCTGAGATTAGGCGGGAAATAGTGTTAACTACGGATAGATTGTTTAGGTTTGTATTTGTTACAGTGCTCAGCATTATGACGCAATTTGCGCATGCGGCTATCAACGACTATGTCGTTAAGCAGTGGAATTTACAAAATGGCTTACCGTCGCAATCTATTAAAAGTATTGCTCAAGACCAACAGGGTTACATATGGTTAGCCACTCAGTTTGGTTTAAGTCGCTTCGATGGTCAAAAGTTTACTAACTTAACAACCCAAAATACAGATTTTTTGCGCTCCAATGCCATTGATAAGTTATTAGTTGGGCAAGATGGGATGTTATGGATTGGTACTCGTCGTGGCGTACATCGTTTAGACCCTCAAACTTTAGA
The DNA here is from genome assembly GCF_054966645.1 of Pseudoalteromonas sp. SANK 73390. Classification (NCBI taxonomy): domain Bacteria; kingdom Pseudomonadati; phylum Pseudomonadota; class Gammaproteobacteria; order Alteromonadales; family Pseudoalteromonadaceae; genus Pseudoalteromonas; species Pseudoalteromonas sp. SANK 73390. The sequence continues at coordinate 26,019 of NZ_ARPN01000171.1, read as the reverse complement.
AGTTCATTCACTAGATATTTCAGGTCCTGTGAGAGATATTCTAGAAGACCAACAAGGAGGTATATGGATAGCCGCCAATGGCCTACATTATGTTTCTCATAGCAATTTATCTTTTGCTAAGACAGCAGTACAGCCGCGCCAATTATCAGCGGTTAAAATTAATCAAATAGTAGGGTCCGTCACCAAAATGGCTTTAGCTAATGACGGGATTTGGTTAGTGAATGAACGCCATTTATTAAAGATTAAACAGGCTAGTTCCTCGACTGAAAACGCATTTAGGCTTGAGCTATCTAGCCGTTTGTCTCTGCCTCAGCAGTTAGCGCAAACTATTTTACATGATTTGGCATGGATAGATGGACGTTTATTTTTAGGAACAGAACTCGGTGCTTACTTTTTAGATATTGATGAAGTGTTACGTCGTTATGATGAAATTGGTAATACAGCCGTTTATAAATTTATGAGTGATGGAGAGGGTGGAGTATGGGTTTCTACCTCTAATAGTTTAATGTTTAAAGAGGGTCGGGGGCAGTGGCAGTCAGTTCGCCCTGTGCAGTCGGAGCAAAGTGTTTGGTTTTCAGATATTTTTAAAGATCAAGAAAACAACATCTGGCTTGCTAGCTTGAATGAAGGGTTATGGTTTGCGCATGCCGGTAAAGTTGAGCGATATTCAGTCGGCCCTGATGTTAATCAAGGTATCACAGCTATCACACGTTCTCCATCTGGACAAATCTGGGTTGCAAATCGTTATGGCGTTGGCATTTTAGAGCAAGGTGAGCACTATAAACCAATTATCGACATTAATCGTTTAGAGCGTTTGACGGTCAATGACCTTGAGTTTCAAGGTGAAACGCTTCTAATGGGAACTGATCGAGGAGTGTTGGTGTATGAGCAAGGAAATTTACGCAGTCTACCTCATCGAGAGTTACGTCAAAATCCGGTGTTTTCTATTAATCCTTCAAATGAAGGGGGGTTATGGTTTGGTACTGGACGTGGGTTGTATCGATTAGAATACTCGGAGTTAACGCCTTTTAACTACAACACTTTTTTAGGAAGCCAATTTATTACTTTTATGGTGGACCTACCAAGTTTTGGTTTTATTGGTACTAATAAAGGCGCTTATCGTTATAACGAACGTGGTATTGAGAAGCTTGGTGGGCAAACCTCATTAGAAAGTGCTTATATTACCAGTATTGTTCATATTCAAGATGTAGCGACATTAATCGGCTCTTGGAGCGATGGACTTTTTTATCGCACCGCCGCTGGTCAGTGGTATCAATTAGATGCATCTAATGGCCTGCCTTATGGTTCAATAACTTCACTGTATTATGATAATAATCTTCATCAAGTTTGGGTTGGTACAAAAAAAGGTGTTTATCGTATGCCCGTTGCCCAGTTTAAAGGGGCAATTACGAACCTTAAAGTGGATCAAGTTATTAGCCAGTTTGACAGGCAACTAGATGGAAAAGCGAGTCGCTGCTGCTCGGGGTTTGGTAATGATGCGGTAATGGAAACCGAGGGTGCAATTTGGTATCCAAGTTCTCAAGGTGTTGTAAAAATACCTAAAGATATGCAGTTATTTGGTTCAGATGAATTGGCTTTAAAGTTAGAAGCTTTATTTACACCCGAACGCAGGCTATCAGGTAAAGAGTTAAAAAATAAAATTGTTTTGAATACCTCAGAGCGTGATTTAACGGTGCAATATACCGCTATTGATTTTTATGCGCCCCAGAGTATTGAGTTTAGATATCGACTTTTAAGTAATGGTGGTACTAACGCTGATTGGCGCGAAACACAACGTCGTCAAGATGCAATTTATACCAATTTAACCCCAGGTGAATATACCTTTGAGCTCCAAGCAAAAAGGCGGGGGCAAGATTGGCAAGCTGCCACAGATAAACGGATCAGCATTTTTATTCCTAGGCGGTTTGACGAAACGATGTATTTTAGATTGTTAATTACCTGTGGTTTTGCTTTTTTATTTTATTTAATATTTTGGGTATTAAGAGCGCAAGAACGACGAAAACATCAAGCATTAGAAGATTTGGTTGCTGAGCGTACTACTGAGCTGAGAAAAGCAAACGAGAAACTCAACCAAGTTAATACACAGCTTAAGCTAGTCAGTCATACTGATGAGTTAACAGGCTTACGTAGCCGACGCTTTTTATTCGATCAATTGCCTAAAGATGTGGAGCATTTTCAGCGCAACGCTCAATCATTACAGCAACAAAATAAAAGCCTTGTGTTAATGATATTGAATATAGATAAGTTTAGTAAAGTAAATGATGCGTATGGCCCGCTTGGTGGTGACAGCTGTTTGCAACAGATGGCAGCTTTATTAAACTCACGAACACAAGGCTCTGACTATGTTGCGCGCTGGAGTGGAGATGAGTTTCTATTACTGTTGCGAGACTTTAAGCGTGATGAAGTTGACAGTTATGCTAGAGAATTGTGTAAAGCGGTAGCTGGTTTCGATTTTAAGTTGCCTAACGGTAAGTCTTTAGGAATGAGTATTTCAATGGGGTGGTCTTTGTATCCATTACCCTTGCTTGGTGGTCAGGTTATTGGTTGGGAAGCTTCTGTAAACCTTGCTGACATCGCATTACATCAAGTAAAGCAGCGAGGTGGAGATGGCGCTGCAACGATTACTTTTGATGATCAATTAGATGCGTTTGAGTTTGAGCAAAGCAGTAACGTTGAATCTCAACTTGAAGTACTACAAAGCAGTGGTTTAGCAGATGTTAAGGTGTGGATGCGTTAATCACGCCTAATGAGTCTGCGCAGTACATAAGCCAGACATCTTGTAATGAATAAAGGGTATGAAATGTCACCGTTATTCTACATTAGTAATTTCTAACGCAGTGAATAAGCTATTTAGCTCGCTAGAATGTTCAAGGTTTTAATAAAAAATTATTATAACAAACGTGTTATCTCGGTAATGGTAGGCTCTGCATCATATATGAGGTTAAGCAGTAAGAGTAGGATGTTTTAAACGTCTTAAATTTGTTTGCCACTAGAGCCAAAAAGATGAAAAAAGGAGCGACTGCTCCTTTTATATTATATCTTGTACTTTTTTTAAGATACTTTGGTCATCTAACCCTAACTCGGCATGCATTTGCTGTTGTGTCCCGTGTTTTATAAACTCATCAGGTAAGCCCAGGTGAGTAACCTTAGGCATTGCATTGATGCTAGCAAAAAACTCGTTAACAGCGCTGCCAGCGCCACCTGCAACAGCATTATCTTCTAGAGTAATAAAGTGTTCATGTGTTGCTAATAGCGCGTTTAATAACTCACTATCGAGTGGCTTTACAAAACGCATATCAATTAAAGTTGCATCACATTGTTCTGCTGCCAGTTTAGCATTGTGTAAAAGCGTCCCAAAATTGAGGATTGCTAATTTCTTGCCTTCACGAATTTGTTTTGCTTTACCAATTGCCAACGGCTGCATATTTTCTTCTATGGCCGCTTCACCGGCACTACCACGAGGGTAGCGTACTGCAACAGGGCCTTGATGCAAATAGCCTGTATGTAGCATTTGACGACACTCATTGGTATCACTTGGCACCATGATGACCATGTTTGGAATGCAGCGCATAAAGCTCAAGTCATACGCACCTTGGTGAGTTTCACCATCAGCACCGACTACACCGGCTCTATCGACAGCAAACAATACAGGCAGGTTTTGCAGAGCAACATCATGAATTAGCTGATCATAGGCGCGTTGTAAAAAGCTAGAGTAAATAGCAACAACGGGCTTTAAACCTTCACACGCAAAACCTGCGGCGAGAGTTACCGCGTGTTGCTCAGCAATAGCAACATCAAAGTATTGCTCGGGATATTCTTTTGAAAATCGCACCATACCAGAGCCTTCACGCATGGCTGGAGTAATTGCCATCAGGCGTTGGTCTTGTTTGGCCTGATCACATAGCCAGTCACCAAACACTTTTGAAAAAGTCGCTGCACTGGGCTTTGATTTAGGTAAGCTATGAATGCTAGGGTCAAATTTTGGTACTGCATGATATCCGATAGGATCAGCTTCAGCAGGTTGGTATCCCTTGCCTTTTTGGGTTTTGATATGAAGTAGTTGTGGACCTTTGAGATTGCGCATATTGCGCAGTGTGTCGACCAGCATGTTGACATCATGCCCATCAATTGGGCCGATGTAATTAAGCCCTAGTTCCTCAAAAAATGTACCTGGGATCACCATACCTTTTAAGTGCTCTTCCACACGACTCGCTAATTCTTTAACTGGTGGCACACCAGAAAGTAACCGCTTACTACCTTCTCGAATATTTGTATAAAAGCTACCAGAAAGAATACGTGCAAAATGGTTGTTAAGGGCACCCACATTCTCTGAAATTGACATCTCATTATCATTAAGAATGATGAGCATGTCTGATTTTATATCGCCAGCGTGGTTCATTGCTTCAAAAGCCATTCCCGCAGTAATTGCACCGTCTCCAATTACGGCTACGGTTTTTCTATCCTTGCCTTCTTTTTTAGCGGCAATAGACATACCTAACGCTGCAGAAATTGAAGTACTAGAATGACCAACACTGAATGTATCGTATTCACTTTCTTCACGATATGGAAAAGGATGTAAACCGTCTTTTTGGCGAATGGTGTGGATCTGATTACGCCTGCCAGTCAAGATTTTGTGAGGATATGCTTGATGCCCGACATCCCAAATTAAGCGATCGTCAGGCGTGTTATACACATAGTGTAGTGCGACAGTAAGTTCTACTGTGCCTAAGCCTGATGCAAAATGGCCACTACTTTGTGATACTGAGTTGAGTAAATATTCTCTCAGTTCATCACTGAACGCGCTAAGTTTGTGCTGCGGCATTTGACGCAGCTGCTTTGGATCATCTGCCAAAGCTAATAAGGGGTACTTGCTACTATCCAATTTCATGGTATCAATTATGTGTCCTACGCAAACTTCGCACAATTATATACAAAGGCAGCGGTTAGTTTTATTTATTTATACAAATTAGCCATTAATTTGTCATGAATAACGAATAATTAAGCAAAACTTAATAGTTTCTCTCAATGATGTAATGCGCTAAATTGGCTAAAATCGTTGTATCTTCTTTTATGTCTTCAAGTGCTAAGATTGCTTCATCAATTAAACTTTGAGCTTTGCTTTTAGCCCCTTCTAGGCCTAGTAGTGCCGGGTAAGTAGATTTATTATTTTCAATGTCAGAGCCTTGAGGTTTCCCCAGAGACTGTGTATCGCCTTCGATGTCTAAAATATCGTCTTGCACTTGAAATGCTAAGCCAACATTTTTCGCGTAGCGTTGCAGTGCTTGGTGTGTTGAAGCCTCTACATTTAAAGCACATAATGCGCCCAGTTCGATAGCCGCGCTTAACAGTGCGCCAGTTTTTAGCTTATGAATTCTTTCAAGCTCAGCTAATGTAACCGTGGTATTTGTTCCAGCGAGGTCGAGCGCTTGTCCCCCTATCATGCCTTCAATCCCAGATGCCTTGGCTAATGTATGTAGCATTTTTACTTGTGTCGTAGCGGGGACTTTAAAGGTATGGCCACTGAGTAGTTCAAAGGCAATAGTTTGCAGTGCATCACCTGCTAAAATAGCGTGTGCTTCATTAAATGCAATATGGCATGTAGGCTTACCACGTCGTAATTCATCATCATCCATTGCTGGTAAATCGTCATGAACTAAAGAGTAGCTATGAATACATTCAATGGCAGCTGCTGCCACATCTAAGTCTTTTATATCTGCACCAAGCATTTGTCCAGTGGCATAAACTAAAAATGGTCTTAATCGTTTACCCCCATTATTAATACTATAAAGGGTGGCGGATTTAATGGTCTCATCGGTATCAAGAGCGCGGGCAAAGTATTGCTCTACATAATTTGCAACGCGAGTTTGTGTTTTGTGTAATTGCGTTTTTAATTCCACAGTTTATTCCACATCACCATCAAATGCAGTTGCTAAACTTTGAGTGTCATTAGCCATGAGAATAGACACTTTTTGCTCGGCTTGTTGCAACTTATTGGTAGATGAATTAGCCAGTGCAATTGCTCGTTCAAACTGTTTTAAAGACTGCTCTAAGGTTAAGGTGCCTTGCTCCATTGAATGAACAATGCCTTCTAATTCTGCCATTGCGTCTTCAAAACTCAGATTTTCTGGTTTTTTTGTTGCCATGATATTGTCTCGTAACTTAACTAATTAAAGCCGTTATAAAATTTAAGAGCCCAATTTTAGGGGCAATGACGTGTGAGGTCAAAGTTTGTAGCATGATTTGCGATACAATATGTTAACTCAGTAGATATATACTGAATGATGGAACTCGCAATTTTGGTGCTTTTTAATATAATTGATTTAAGATATTCAGTAGCTTGCCGATAGTAAAAGGCCACCTTTAAATATTGCTGTGCGCTCAACAGCTAACAGAGCACCTTTTGTGTGTTATTTGAATTGGTCGTGTGAGCAAGAATTAGAATAGATAATACTCTTTGGAGGATATGTGGATTTAGCAACCGTTATTGGGATCTTAGGCGCAATAGGCCTAATTGTGATGTCCATGTTCATGAGTAGTGATGGCGAAGTAATTATGTTTGCTGATGCTGCTTCAGGCGTGATTGTGTTCGGTGGTTCGTTGTTTATTGTACTTGCAAACTTTAGCATGCCGAAGTTTTTCGTGATTGGTAAGGTTGTTGGCAAAGCCTTTATGTTCAAAATTGAGACGCCGGAAGAGTTAATTGAAAAGTCAGTTGAGTTAGCAGATTCAGCGCGCAAAGGGGGGTTCTTAGCATTGGAAGAAGCTGAAATCCCTAATTCTTTTATGCGTAAGGGAGTTGATATGCTCGTGGATGGTCATGATGCTGATGTCGTTAGAGCCACTTTACAAAAAGATATTTCTTTAACCACTAACCGCCATGATGAAGGCGCTTCTTTGTTTAAAAAGCTAGGAGATATAGCCCCTGCGATGGGGATGATTGGTACTTTGATTGGTTTGGTTGCTATGTTGTCTAATATGGATGACCCCAAAGCGATTGGTCCTGCCATGGCGGTTGCATTGCTAACGACTTTATATGGTGCTTTTTTAGCGAATGTTGTTGCTATTCCAATTCAGGCAAAATTAGAGCTTCGTCGAGATGAAGAAGAACTCAATCAAAGACTTATTCTTGATGCGATTTTGGGTATTCAAGATGGCCAGAACCCTAAAGTAATTGAAGGTATTCTTAAAAATTACTTACCAGAGTCAAAACGCGTGCATGAGAAAGAGGAATAACGCTGATGTCTGATGAGCAAGAGTGTAAATGTCCACCCCCTGGGCTGCCAGCTTGGATGGGTACATTTGCGGATCTGATGTCTTTACTAATGTGTTTCTTTGTCTTGCTGTTGGCTTTTTCGGAAATGGATGTACTGAAATTTAAACAAATAGCGGGTTCTATGAAATTTGCATTTGGTGTGCAAAATAAAATAGAAGTAAAAGATATACCTAAAGGAACCAGTGTTATCGCAATGGAATTTACACCAGGTAAACCAGAACCCACCCCAATTGAGACTATTCAGCAGCAAACAGTCGAAATGACACAGCAAATGCTTGAATTTCAAGCTGGAGAGGAAAGCTCTGCAGGTGGAAGGCAAGAGCAAAGGGGAAATAAACGTGGTGGCGAATCACAAAGTACCTCTCAAGAGCAAGCGATGACCCAAGCGATTTCTGCTGCTGATCAAGAGCAGGTGAACGAACTTGTTAAGAAAATTGCGCAGCAGATGGAAAAACAGATTATGGACGGTGCGATAGAGTTAGAGTCACTTGGCCAGCAAATTATTATTCGTATCCAAGAAAATGGGGCGTTTCCCTCTGGCAGTGCATTTTTACAGCCTAAGTTTACGCCAACAATAAGAGAAATCGCAGACTTACTTAAAGATGTACCAGGCGAAATCACGGTGTCAGGGCATACCGATGATTTTCAAGTAAGCGATGAGCTGTATAGCAATAATTGGGATTTATCCGCTACTCGGGCGGTTGCCGTTGCCAGTGAAATGATCAAAGCGCCGGGGTTTGATAAAAATCGCTTAGTTGTAGTAGGTCACGCAGATACTCGGCCACTCGTCCCAAATGAAACAAATGCGGATAGAAGACGAAATCGACGCGTTGAAATCTCTATTTTACAAGGTAAAGCTCAAGAGTCAGACCCAATTGGAGTCTCAGGGCAAAATTAGTAAAGCAGTTACTGGGTAACTACTTTATTGTATTTTTATCCTAATGACGGGGTAACACCTGTCATTTGTAGTCCTTGCGCTGTGATAATTAAAATACCGCAAAGAGCTGCAACTGCAAGTCCAAGCGTTCCCCCCCTAACTTGGTAGCCAGCTGTTTGTCTACCCTGGCGACGTTGTGACCAAACCATAGCAACAGGTAGAAATACAGCCAATATGACAAGTGCGATTGCAGCGTAGCCAAGTGCCATAATGAACCCTTGTGGATAAAATAATGCAAACCCGAGTGGGGGTAAAAAAGTAATTAGTGCGGTTTTTGCGCGATCAAGTTTGCCATTGCCTTTTTTGAATGCATCAGCAAAGAAATCAAAGAGGCCAAGGCTCACGCCTAGAAAAGATGTTGCTAGTGCCAAGTCTGCAAATATAGTTACAAAAGTACTGATATGAGGATTGTGAGCAATACTGGATATGTTCGTGACAAACCCTGTTAGCCCTTCACTTTGCATTAAACTTTGTTGACTCATTATGCCTTGACTTAAAAGCTGCCAAAAAACGTAGATGGTCAAAGGAAGCGCTGCGCCAAACATCATAACCCGTCGTAACGATTTAATATCAAGCCCTACATATTTCACAATTGATGGTATAGAGCCATGGAAGCCAAAAGAAGTAAAAATAACAGGAATCGCAGAAACGACTAAGCCTTGTTGAATTGGCATATCAAGTAGGTACTTACCGTGCACATAGGGACTTAAAACAAAAAATAAAGTGGCAAGTACTGTAATTTTTATACTAAATAGCACTTTATTGAGCTTATCAACTGTACTGGTGCCAGCAGCTACAACGCTTGCAACTAAGATAGCAAGCAATATGGAGCCAATTTGAGGGGCTACATTAACGCCTAATGCATTGTTAATTTTGTCTTGAAGCTGTGCGCCACCTCCAGCAATATAGGCAGCACATAATGCATAAAATAAGAACACCATGGCGAAGTTGGCAATATATTGCCCGCGCTTTCCTAGTAGAGATTTAGCGAGTGTATTAAGCGTTGCATCAGCACTTGCATACTGGTGGAGTTCAAGCATTAATAAAGCGGTATAGGTCATGAGCAACCAAGACAGTACGATTAATATTAATGCGGTTGCAAAGCCTAAGCCTGCGGATGCAATCGGTAGCGCTAACATTCCTGCACCTATGGTTGTACCTGCAACGATCAGCATACTCCCCAGTGTTTTATTTTTAAGCACAAATTGCTCCTTTATATGTGAGAGAGTTCAGCAAGATATACTGGTGTGTCATAAATTGAAATAGTTTTGCTATAAATCAATGTTAACGATTGTAATCTATGTTTTACGAACGGGTAATTTAAGGCGCAATGACACCGTTTTTTCTAAAGAAGTTAGCGTGAAATTTAGCTCACTAGAATGATTAATGTTTCAATAAAATAGGTATTACACATTTATTAGACACAAAAAAAGCGCCACATGGCGCTTTTTGCTCAAATGAAGTTTACTTCACTTCTTTACCAGCAGCTTGTTGATCTGCGTGATAGCTTGAGCGAACAAATGGCCCAGATGCTGCGTGAGTAAAGCCAATTTCATCAGCATACTCTTTTAAAGCATCAAATTCGGCTGGTGGCACGTATCGCTTTACGGGTAGATGATGCTTAGAAGGCTGCAAATACTGGCCTACGGTGAGCATATCCACATTATGTTCCCGCAAGTCACGGAGTACTTGCTCAATCTCTGAGATTTCTTCACCCAGGCCGACCATTAATCCTGATTTTGTTTTAACTTCAGGGTGTGCTTCTTTAAATCGGCGTAACAATTCTAAAGACCATTTATAATCAGCGCCGGGTCTTGCCAATTTGTATAGGCGTGGTGCTGTTTCTAGGTTGTGATTAAACACATCTGGGGGGGTTTGCGTTAGAATTTCTAGAGCACGGTCCATACGACCACGAAAGTCAGGAACTAAAATTTCAATTGTGATATCAGGATTATGTTTACGAATCGCAGTAATGCAGTCCGCAAAGTGTTGAGCACCACCATCACGTAAGTCATCTCTATCTACAGAAGTAATTACCACATAGCTTAACTTCATATCTTTGATAGTCAGTGCTAACTTTTCAGGCTCTTGGGCATCTGGTTTGAGTGGCCGGCCATGAGCAACATCACAAAATGGACAACGACGCGTACAAATAGCGCCTAAAATCATGAAGGTGGCTGTGCCATGATTAAAGCATTCAGAAAGGTTTGGACAAGATGCCTCCTCACATACTGAGTGCAAGCCGTGTTTACGCATAGCATGTTTTATACCGTCGATACGCTCACTTGATTTTGGTAAACGGATCTTTAACCAATCAGGCTTACGTAGCATTTCTTGTCGTTCTGTAGGAAGTATTTTAACGGGGATCAATGCCATTTTTTCAGCATCTCGAAGTTTTACCCCTGGCTCCATTTTTACTGGTTTACTCATTCGTTTTCAAACCCTAGTGTTTGCTCAACAGACTCTGCACTGAGACGTTTTAGCATGTGTTTGACTAACCCATTGGCGACTTCTTCCATTGAGTCTGGGCCATTTAATTCGCTTGTTTGTACCATGTTCATTCCGGCATAGCCACATGGATTAATCCTTAAGAATGGAGACATATCCATGTTTACATTCAGTGCTAAGCCGTGAAAAGAGCAGCCCCGGCGTACTCGTAACCCTAAAGACGCAATTTTACTCTCATTGACGTACACACCCGGTGCGTCTGCTTTTGCGTAAGCTATGATGTTGTACTCTTCAAGACAGTCGATAATGCACTGTTCTAGCCAAGTAACAAGCTCTCGAACACCAATTTTTAAACGGCGTAAGTTAAACAATACATACATCATTTGCTGACCGGGGCCATGGTAAGTAACTTGACCACCACGGTCGACCTTGATTACTGGGATATCGCCTGGCGCGAGTAAATGCTCCTCTTTACCTGCCTGACCTTGGGTGAATACACTATCGTGTTCAACTAGCCAGATCTCATCAGCGCTATTATCATCGCGTTTATCGGTGTAAGTTTGCATTTTTTGCCAAATTGGCTCGTAGCTACGTCGACCTAACTGGCGCACAATTACTTTATATTGGCTCATATTCTTAGCTGTGCTCATTAAAGTACGTAACGTACGTCTTCCAATGAGCCAATATCGGTGTAAATTTGCTCAATTTGCTCTTTTGATGTCACTGTGGCAACTACGGTGATAGATTCATATGTCCCTTTGCTACTAGGCTTAACTTTTGGCACATAGTCACCTGGTGCAATTGCTTGGAGTTTAGTTAACACTTGGTCCGTAAGGTTCACATTTGCCACACCCATGATTTTAAAGGTGAACGGGCATGGGAAGTCTAAGTACTCGTCAAACTTAGTATTTTCTACTGGCTTTACCACAACGGTGTCCTCACTATTAGAACGGGCTTGCTGATTTGCAAGTTGAACTCATTAGGTTAGGTTCTCTAACCGAACATAATGGCGGCATTCTACCATTTTTGTGATAAAAAAAAACGCCTCACGAAGGAGGCGTTTATTTATACTTTTTAAATTATTGGGCGATCTGTAAACGTAAATAGTCGTAAATCTTAGAAAAGAAGCTACCCTCTGCAACTTCTTCAAGTGTAACAAGGGGGTATTGAGCAATTTCTTCACCTTCAAGCTGTAAAAACAAAGTACCGACTTTGCTGCCCTTTTCAAGTGGTGCTTCAAGTGTTTTATCTAGCTCAAAGTTTGCTTTTAGGTTTTTACGTTGTCCACGGGGAATCGTAATTGGCGTATCTTGTAAAATACCTAATGATACTGTCTCTTGACTCCCCATCCAAATACGTTGTTCAACAAAGCTATCACCTGCTTTATACGGTGTGATTGTCTCATAAAATCTAAAGCCGTAGTTCAACAACTTTTTACTTTCAACCTTACGAGCTCGTTCACTCGCTGTACCCATGACCACGGCAATTAAGCGCATATCATCTTTGGTTGCTGACGTTACTAGACTATAGCCTGCCTCAGATGTGTGGCCGGTTTTTATGCCATCAACATCTAAACTCGCATCCCAAAGCAGCGTATTACGGTTATATTGTTTTATGCCATTAAAGGTAAAAGACTTTTCTTTGTATATTGCATATTCATCTGGCACATCACGGATAAGTGCTGCACTAAGCGTGGCCATATCTCTAGGAGTTGTATAGTGTTGATCAGTATCTAGTCCATGACTATTTATAAAGTGGCTATTGCTCATACCTAATTTTTCTGCGTGTGCATTCATTAAATCAGCAAAAGCACTTTCACTGCCAGCGATGTGCTCAGCAAGGGCTACGCAGGCATCATTACCTGATTGAATAATGACTCCACGGTTGAGGTCATCTACGCTTACTTGTTTACCTACTTCGATAAACATTTTTGAAGACTCAGGAAAGTTTTTAGCCCATGCTTTTTCACTGATGGTTACCATATCACTAGGAGCAATATTACCTGCATTTATTTCAGTTCCTATTACGTAACTGGTCATCATTTTAGTTAAGCTAGCAGGCGCTAATTTAGTATCGGCTTCGCCTTGAGCAACCACTTTGCCAGTTGTAAAGTCAACTAAAAAATAACCTTTAGCGTTAACTTGAGGCGGGGATGGCAGTATTTGTGCGTTGGCAGCAAAAATCGAGGCGCAGCACACTAGGCCACAAATTTGAGTAATAAATTTTGATTTTAATAAAGTCATTATGCTCGCAATTTTGGTTAAGTTAGTCAGCGTCACCGCAATATTCTAAAGTTGTTGATCACTATAAAGCAAGAAGGCTTGGATGAATTCACCTTTTCGCAAGTTATTTAGTACAGATTGTGCGTGTTTATCACTTTCCATTGGCCCTAATCGTAGTTTATATAATCCATTTTCCAATGTGATGACATTATCAAGCGCCATTTTTTGTTCTAATGCGTGAGCGATGGCTTGTATTTTATCTAATTGGCTACCTGCTGCTACTTGAATGTAAGTTAAACGTGGCGTTTGGCGCTCAAGAGTAATGGCTTCTACCTTAACTTTAGCTGTACCATTTAAGTGATATCCTAGTTTGTATGCTGCCGCGTAAGATAGGTCAATAAGTCGGTCATCATGAAAAGGACCTCGGTCATTGACTCTCACTATGGCACTTTTTCCGTTGTCTAGGTTGGTTACTTTAACAAAGCTTGGAAGGGGTAAGGTTTTATGAGCGGCTGTCATATCAAACATATTGAAAATTTCACCATTTGATGTGTGATAGCCATGAAACTTTCTGCCATACCATGACGCGACCCCTTCCATAAGGTAGCCTTTTTCATCTGACATTGGTGTATAGCGTTTGCCTAGAACTGAATAAGGGCGACCAGCGCTAACACTTTTTGCTTCATTGGTTACAACAGCATCTTGCATTTCAAGCTCTGTAGGGGCTCTTAGCGGTGCTTTATCGTGTTTTATATGGTAGCGATTGCTACAGGCGTTTAGCAGTACTAGGCAAATAAAACACCAGCCAAGTTGTAACAGCACTTTATTCATGACTTTAAAAGCATCCTCTTATCTGTTGCAATAGCCATAATAATGCCAAAGCCTGCCATTAAGGTTACCATTGATGTTCCACCGTAACTAATCAGCGGTAAAGGGACGCCTACGACAGGGAGTAACCCTGAAACCATACCAATATTAACAAAGACATACACAAAGAATGTTAGGGTGAGCGCACCTGCTAATAGTTTACTAAATGCATCTTGTGCATTTACTGCAATATACAGGCCTCGACCAATTATAAATAGATAAACGCTCAATAGCATGACAACACCAAATAAACCAAACTCTTCACTTAGTACAGAGAAAATAAAGTCAGTATGCCTTTCAGGTAAAAACTCTAACTGAGACTGAGTACCTTGTAACCAGCCTTTGCCTTCTACGCCACCTGAGCCAATGGCTATTTTGGATTGAATGATGTGATAACCAGCCCCAAGTGGGTCGCTTTCAGGGTTTAGAAACGTCAATACTCGTTGTTTTTGATATGCATGCATACCATAATGCCAAAATGCCAACCCCGCAGGGCCTGCCAATAGCGTAAACATACCAATGAGGCGCCAACTAAGGCCAGATAAAAATAGAACAAAAATACCTGAACTGGCAATTAAAATTGAAGTGCCTAAATCAGGCTGCTCTTTTATTAAAAAAGTTGGCACAATGACGATTGTAAAGCCGACCAGTAGATTCCAAATAGACGGTGGCAGGCGATGTTGACCAATGTACCAAGCAACCATCATCGGTACAGCTATTTTCATTATTTCTGAGGGTTGGAATCGTGTAACACCTAAATCTAGCCAGCGTTGAGCCCCTTTACTACTGACACCAACAAACAGTACAGCAACTAACATACCGAGTCCCACTAAGTACATGGGTATGACAATCCGTTTTAACGTATTTGGAGAAAGTTGTGCCATAAAAAAAAGGGCAATAACAGCACCTGCCATGCGCGTAGCATGGCGAAGCATCATATTGGTATCTTGACCACTGGCGCTATACACAATTGTCAGGCTACCTAACATCATTAACACTAATGCCAATAGTAAAGGCCAATCTAAATGAACTTTTTGCCAAATGGTGCGTTTATTATGCAGCGGTGTCATTGTGAGTCCGTATCGAGAGGGTAAGCAGAAAAGTAATAGTCCATCATCTGACGTGCTATGGGTGCTGCAATCGTGCTACCGCCAGCTTTTTGATTCTCAACGACGACAGCAACGACTATTTGCGGGTCATTAAATGGTGCAAAACCGGTATAAACCGCATTATCTCTATGACGTTCTTTAAGCTTCTTAGCATCATATTTTTCGCCTTGGGCGATACTGACAACCTGTGCTGTGCCAGTTTTTCCCGCTGGGTCATATGTTGCGCCTTTAAATGCACTGCGTGCAGTTCCTCTGATAACTGTATTATGCATCGCATCCAATGCAATTTGCCAATGATGTGGGTTTTTGAGTTGAACCGGGGGCTTTTCCTCTGTGAACAAATGTGTCACTGCCTCTTCCTGTTTAGCTACTTGCACTAAGTGAGGTTGTCGGTGAGCTCCTTTATTAACTAAAATGCTTACCGAGTTGGCTATTTGAATGGGTGTTGCTGTCCAATAGCCTTGTCCGATACCAACAGAAATAGTGTCACCTGGCCACCAGTTTTCTTTGAAGCGAGCCCGTTTCCATTCTACTGTGGGTAGTATTGCTGCAGTTTCTTCATGAATGTCGATACCAGATAAGTCGCCAAAGCCAAATTGGTCCATAAAATTAGCAATTTTACTTATGCCGAGCTTATAGGCAATGCGATAGTAATAAGTGTCACAAGACTCTTCAATGGCTGTATAAACGTCTACATGGCCATGACCCCAACGTTTCCAGTCTCGCCATTTATGATCAACGTTTGGAATTTGAAAAAATCCAGGGTCCCAAATTGTAGAGTCTTCTGTTACCAAGCCTTCTTCTAAGCCCAGAATTGCTAAGTGGGGCTTTATTGTAGACGCTGGAGGATAGCGGCCTTGTGTTACACGGTTAATAAGTGGTCTATCTTCATTTAGCAGCTGCTTGTAATTCTCACTACTTATGCCATGTACAAATAGGTTTGGGTCGTAACTGGGATTTGAGTACAACGCTAAAATTCCCCCGTCTTTTGGGTCGATAGCAATTACAGCCCCTCGGGTATCTTTTAATGCATGTTGTACTATTTGCTGTAGGCCGATGTCCAAAGTTAACACCAGGTCTTGTCCTGGAATAGGTGGCTCTACACTTAAAGTGCGTAATACTCTGCCACGGTTGTTTACTTCTACACGCTGTGAGCCAACGGTCCCATGAAGTTGTTGTTCATAGTATTTTTCTATACCAAGTTTGCCAATATCATAGGTTGCGCGATAATTGGTATCTCGCTCTTGGCGTTCAAGTTCTGCCAACTCGGTTTTGTTGAGTTTTGCGACATAACCCAGTGCATGAGTAAGTGTATCGCCATATGGGTAGTAACGAGACAAGCGCGCTTCAACACTAAAACCAGGGAATTTATGCTGATTAACCGAAAAAACAGCTACCTCCTTTTCGTTTAAGCGAGCTTTAAGTATCTGACTTTTAAAGCGACGGTTGTTGCTAATATCTTCTATGAAATCACTTATTTGCTGCTCGGAAATTGCAAGTAACTGGCTAATTTGTGAGAGGCTTTTGTTTAGATCTTTAACATCTTCAGGTACGACTTCTAAATTATAGACTGGGCGGTTTTCAGCCAGCAACACACCATTTCGATCGTAGATTAACCCACGGTTAGGTGCGATAGGAATGACTTTTATACGGTTATCATTTGAGCGAGTTTTGTAAGTATCGAAGTCAACAACTTGAAGGTTATAGACATTCATTATTAAAATGCCGATTAAAGAAACTACAAAAACAAATCCAATGAAAGCTCGACGAGCAAACAAATTTGCTTCGGCTGAATGGTCACGGATCGTAGGCCTTCTTTTTAGCATTTTTTAGTTAACTACTCTCTATGATAAGGGTGATTGTTGTTTAAGCTCCATCCACGATAGAGACTTTCTGCAACAATAATACGTACTAAAGGATGTGGTAGCGTTAAATTAGACAGCGACCACTTTTGCTCTGAGGCTGCAATGCACTCAGGTGCTAAGCCCTCCGGCCCGCCAATCAATAAACTAATGTCCCGACCATCTAATTGCCACTTTTGCATATGATTAGCAAGTTGATGCGTATCCCAAGGATTACCTGTAACTTCAAGCGTTACAATGCGATTCCCTTTAGGGATAGCAGCAAGGGTTTTTTCACCTTCAATGTGTAAGATGCGTTTTATATCTGCATTTTTGCCGCGTTTACCTGCTGGGATCTCGATAAGTTCCAGTGCCATATCTTTGGGAAAACGACGTTGGTACTCTTTGAAACCTGTTTCAACCCAAGCGGGCATTTTCGTCCCTACAGCGACTAACTGAATTTTCAAAGCTTAGCCCCAAAGTTTCTCAAGGTCATATAAACTACGAGTTTGATCTTGCATAACGTGCACAACAACGTCACCTAAATCAACCAATGCCCACTCGCCAATATCTAGCCCTTCTTGACCCATAGGCTCCTCACCTGCATGGCGCGCCTCTTTGGCAACGTGATCAGCAATGGATTGGACATGACGTTTTGAGTTTCCAGAGCAGATAACTAAATAATCTGTCACAGAAGATATATCACGTACATCTAGTTTAACAACATCGCGGGCTTTCATATCATCCACTTTGTCTAAGGCAAAGTCTAAAAGTTGTTCAGAATTCAAGTTTGTTTCTCTTCACTAAATAAAATAATCGGCGATTCTAACACAGCTCAAAGGCTTATTCAGCATACAGGTGATACTCATTAATGTAGTCTATGACCCTACTGTTGAGTAAATGTTTCATATTTTCACTATTTTTTATGCGCTTACGTATATCGCTTGATGCTGCATTAAAGGTACTACCGGTTAAAAAGTAACATAACCCACCAATTTGCTGGTTGAGTGCTTCGATATGTGAAGTTTTTGAAACTTTTAAATATTGCGCCAGTTTTGCTTGATTTGATAGGCGCTCGTAAGGGCGTTGGTAAACGATGATGTGGCAAAGCGAGGTGATTTCTTGCCATTCAAACCAACTGGGTAAGCTATTAAATGAATCCATACCCATTAAAAATAGCAAAGGGGTATTAGGGTGTTCAGCGCGACATTCCTTTAGACTTAATAAAGAATACGATGGGCCTTGTCTACTTATCTCCCTATGGTCTATTGAAAACTTTGTGTTGTCTTTTATAGCCAGAGATAGCATTGCTAAACGGTGCGCATCTGTAATGCCAGGTTGCATTTTATGAACTGGCACGGCGCAGGGTAAAAAATACAGTTGTGTTAGTTTTAATTCTTCGACGCACTGATGTGCCATATTTAAATGACCAAGGTGAATTGGGTCGAAGGTTCCGCCAAATAAAGCAATCATAATGCTAATTAATGTGTTGGTAAGGAAGTTGAAACTCAATAGGCTGGCAAAATGACAAGGCGATATGTGCCAGAGCCTGATAGGGTGATACTAATTGTGCTCGTTTATATGCCACATCAAACTGTGCTAGCAATAGGATTATCTGTTCAATGTGTGCCAAGGTGAGCCGCTCAACAGCCTGTGATGTTGCGGCTTGTTGGTTTTTCCATATGCCGTTTTGTTTAAACAATTGGCTTATATTCTGGCCCTGCTGTAACCCTTGTTTTAAGTCTCGTAAGGTTTGCGCTTCTTTGTTTAAGTTCCAAACAATGCTTGTCGGCTCCACATTGTCACTGGCAAGTTTAAGCATAACCTTGATAATCTGCTTTGTATTGCCATTGAGTAGGGCGCTATTTAAGTCGAAAATATCAAATTTAGCTTGGTTAAGCAGGCCTGTTAATACCTGAGTCTGATCAATTGGATCTGACTTATAAAGTAAAGACAGTTTTTCAAGTTCTTGATGTGTGGCTAGCAAGTTACCTTCGGTTGCATGTAGTAAACTGCGTTTTGCATCATGCGCTAAATTCAACTTTAATCTTTTACATTGTTCATCAAGCCAGCGTGCTAAGTGGTTACCAGTCAGTGGATAACATGGGACAAAAACACCCTGTTTATCTAGCGCTTTAAACCAAGCGCTACGCTGTATATCCTGTCCTGCTTTGGCACCTTTTACAATGATTATGACATCAGGGTTTGGCTGTTCGGTCAAAAGCTTAAAAGCTTGGCTTCCCTGAGTACCTGGTTTTTGCTGGTTTAAATCAAATTCAATGAGGGTACGGGCACTAAACAGCGACATGCTGTTATATTGGGCGATTAGCTCTTGCCAATCAAAGCCAGATAACAAAGTGAATTTAATGACTTCATCAAACCCTTGTTTTTTTGCAGTGTGTTTGATTTGCTGTACACAGCTGGCTTCTTGGTAAGGCTCTTCGCCAAACACCATATAAAATGGTGCTAATGTTTGCTTTAGTTGGTTACTTAGTTGATTGGCATAGTAGCGCATTACAGTTGTGACAACTCGCGGACAATACGTTTGCTTGCTAATTGGCGCAGTTCATTGAGTAATAAATCAAGTTCCTTGGATTTTGCCAGAGCGTTATCTGGGTCGTCCTTATAATTGCGATATAACTCAAAACTTTGTTCTATTGGTTCTTGATTTGGACGGGTTAACCGATAAGAGACGCCATAAGAAAGCTGATACTGCGCAACCTGACCATTTTTAAACAAGCTCAGTGTTTGCTTATCTAAAGTATCACGGTATAGATGCAGTTTAGCTATTTGACTATTGTTTTGTTGTTCAGTGGTGAGCGTCACTTTGGCTTGTTGTAAGTCGTCAACTAGCAGCTCATAAAGCTGAGCGCGAGTATCATCTCCACTTAGCTGCAATGTGCGCATTTCAATAGGGAGGTAAGAGGCTTTCTTTAAATGAAAGCCACAGCTAGATAACAAAACACAGACTAGCGCAAGCGCTAATCCGTGTTTGATAAAAGCACTAAAGCGCATCTTAGTTTGCTACCACGTTAAGGAGCTTACCTGGCACATAAATCACTTTACGAATTGTTTTATCATCAGTGAACTTGGTGACGTTCTCTTCTGCAAATGCGATTGCTTCAACCTGCTCTTGTGTTGCATCTGCGGCAACGGTTAGTTTGGCGCGCAGCTTGCCATTAACTTGCACAATAATCAGCTTCTCATCTTCAACTAATGCTGACTCATCAACATTTGGCCAAGCAGCATCGAGAATATCTGACTCAAAGCCAAGTTCAGCCCAAAGCTCATGACACATATGTGGTGCAATTGGGGCAAGCATAATGACGATGGCGTGCAGTGCTTCATTTGCAATGGCAATATCTTGCGTATCTTTAAGGGGCGCTTTAGCCAACTTATTCGATAGCTCCATGATTGCGGCAATTGCAGTATTGAATGTTTGACGACGTGATAAATCATCAGTGACTTTTGCGATGGCTTTGTGTACTTCACGACGCAATACTTTTTGATTGCTATTTAATGCACTTGTGTCTAATTCAGCTTTACCTGTCGCGTTAACGTCCACTGCATATTTCCAAACACGTTTAAGGAAGCGATGTGCGCCTTCAACGCCTGAATCTGACCATTCTAACGTTTGCTCCGGCGGTGCGGTAAACATCATAAATAAGCGAACTGTATCAGCACCGTACTGTTTGATAACAGTTTGTGGATCAATACCATTATTCTTCGACTTTGACATTTTACTCATGCCTGATGAGAATACCGGCTGGCCGTCATCTTTGTGCCAAGCCTTTGTAACACGACCTTTGTCGTCTGTTTCTGTTTCTACATCAGTGGGTGAGATCCAGATATCACCGCCTTTTTCATCTTTACGGTAGAAGGTTTCTGCTAATACCATACCTTGGCACAGTAAACGCTCAAATGGCTCATCTGAGTTTACTAGTCCAAAATCACGTAATAGTTTATGGAAAAAGCGAGAATATAATAGGTGTAAAATAGCATGCTCGATTCCACCAATGTATTGGTTTACTGGTAACCAGTAATTTGCAGCGCCGGGTTCTAACATTCCTTCGTCATAGCGAGGGCTACAGTAGCGTGCGTAATACCAAGATGATTCCATAAAGGTATCGAAAGTATCCGTTTCATGAAAAGCAGCCGCACCATTAACGGTGGTTTTTGCCCATTCAGGGTCTGCTTTGATTGGTGATGTTACCCCATTCATAACTACGTCTTCAGGTAAGCGTACTGGCAGCATATCCCCAGTTGCAGCAATCTCTTTGCCATTTTCATCGCTTAGCATTGGAATTGGAGAGCCCCAATAACGCTGACGACTAACTCCCCAATCTCTTAGACGGAAGTTGACTTTACGTTTACCTGCACTTTGTGCTTCTAGTTTGTCTGCAATAGCCTCAAAAGCGGCTTTAAATGATAACCCATCAAATTCACCTGAATTGATTAATATGCCTTTTTCAGTAAATGCTTCTGTATTGATGTCGGCTGTTAATTCAGAACCTTGTTCAGGCGCAATAACTTGTTTTATCTCAAGGCCATATGCTGTAGCAAATTCAAAGTCACGTTGGTCGTGTCCTGGTACGGCCATTACGGCACCAGAGCCGTAATCCATCAATACAAAGTTAGCAACCCAAATTGGCACTTCTTTGCCTGTTAATGGGTGAATCGCTTTAAAACCCGTATCAATACCTTTTTTGTCCATTGTTGCCATATCAGCTTCAGCAACTTTGGTGTTTTTACACTCTTCTACAAAAGCGGCGATAGCGGCATTATTTTTCGCGGCTTCTTGTGCGATGGGGTGACCTGCGGCAACACCAACATAAGTTACACCCATAAAGGTATCTGGGCGCGTTGTGTAAATTGTAAATACGTCGCTATTATCTGCGCGTTTAAAGTCTATTTCTAAGCCTTCAGAGCGACCAATCCAATTACGTTGCATGGTTTTAACTTGTTCAGGCCAATCGTCTAACTTGTCTAAATCATCAAGTAGCTCTTGGGCATAATCAGTGATTTTAATAAACCATTGTGGGATCTCTTTTTGCTCAACCACCGCGCCAGAACGCCATCCTTTACCGTCAATAACTTGCTCATTGGCAAGTACTGTTTGGTCTACTGGGTCCCAGTTTACGGTGGACATTTTTTTATAAACGAGACCTTTTTCATACAATTTTGTGAAAAACCACTGCTCCCATTTATAGTATTCAGGGTGACAAGTGGCTATTTCACGATCCCAATCATAGCCAAAGCCAAGTTGCTTTAATTGGTCGCGCATATAATCAATATTTTCGTAGGTCCATTTAGCAGGCGCTGTATTATTTTTAATGGCGGCATTTTCAGCGGGTAGACCAAACGCATCCCAACCCATAGGTTGCATAACGTTTTTACCTTGCAAGCGTTGAAAGCGAGAAACTACATCACCAATAGTGTAGTTACGAACGTGACCCATGTGCAGTCGACCACTTGGGTATGGAAACATTGAGAGGCAGTAATACTTCTCTTTGCTCTCGTCTTCGACAACTTTAAATGTCTTATTTTGTTCCCAGTACTGTTGGACTTTTGACTCTATGTCTTGCGGGTTATATTGCTCTTGCATCTACGTTTCCAGACTTCTTGCAAATTGATAGAAAATTGCCCGATAGCATACCCGAAAAAAGCATTGATTCACAGTAGCTACAGCGCATTTTTAAGCATTTGAGTCAAGCATAAAACAACAACGCTTACCTCATAAGCTATAGTTAAGTTAATACAGCAAAAACGGAGTATGGCATGTCAAGTTACAAATCATGGCTTAGCCAATTTATTGATTGGGTTAATGATGTTAAAGATCATGAGGTAGATGATTTAGTTGAGAAATTCATTGAACATCAGAGTGCTTTAAAGCAGTTATCACAAGAGAAACTGGCATTGTACAAAAGTTATCTAAACCGAGATTTAGCGCATCTTAAAGAACACCAAAAGTATTATGATGATTTGGCATGGCAAGAGCTAAAGGCATCTATATGGTATGAATTGGCGCAGTTAGAGGATAGAACTCAGTTAGAGTGGCAAGCATTGGTGCAAGACTTCAACCACAAAGGTACATACAAGTGCGGAGAATGGATAGCCATGGGGCAATTAGTATGTAAGAATTGCGACAATAAATTGGATGTATTTTACGCCAGTGAAATTATGTCCTGCTCAGAGTGTGGGCATGATGAGTTTATACGTAAAGCATTATCCCCATAAAACCTAGCTTGATAGTAGTTAGCGTTTAGAAATAAGAAGTTAGGAATGACCAAAAAAATATCACCATTGTTAACCGACGCGCTTGCGCCGTCGGTGTCTGTTTCTCATGTGCAATCATGCATGCAAAATCCGTATCCAGAAGCGCTCCCCTTTATTGGTCAACAACGCGCACAAAGTGCCTTAGATTTTGCGTTGGGTATGGAGTTGCCTGGGTATAATGTATTTGTTATGGGTGAAGCTGCGCTTGGCCGTTTTACCATGGTCAAAGACAAACTCGAGGCACATAGTAAAACTCGACAAACGCCTAAAGAGTGGTTGTATGTAAATAATTACGATGATCACCGAGAGCCCATCGCCATGTTTATGCAAGCAGGTCAAAGTAAAGAGCTTGAAGATGATATTGATGAGTTTTTAGACGAGGTGGCAGATACATTTCCTGCTGCATTTGATAATCCTGGTTATCAACGGAAAAAGAAGTCCATAGACCGAGATTTCGATAATAAATATAACGCTGCTTTAACGGCGGTAGAACAGTTGGCAGCAGACAAAAGTGTCGCGTTATTAGAAGAAAGTAACTTGGTGGGGTTTGCTCCTGTCGTTGATGGTAAGCAGTTAAACGATAATGAGTTTGCTGCGCTTGATGAGGAGCTTCAGTCGCACTTTATAGATGCCATTGAAAAGTTAGAAGATGCTTTAATTGAAGCGTTAATAGAGTTACCTCGCTGGAAAAGAGAATCTTCAGAAACGCTTCGGAACTTGAAAAAATCTACTGTAGAAATGGCGACCAAGCCTCTGTTACGTACCTTAGAACATAAATATGCCAGTCACATTGGGGTGGTGCGTTATCTCAAAGATTTACGTACTGAAATAGTGGATGCAGTACTTGAGTGGTTAGATGATGACGCCAGCAGTGAAGAAAACAAAGACGACTTTGATTCTAAAGGTATGCTGAGTGACTTCTTTGCACCAAATATTTTAGTTGAATATAAAGATGGCGACCCAGCCCCTGTGGTGTATGAACCAAACCCTACCTTTGGTAACATTTTTGGTAAAGTTGAATATGCCACATCGCAGGGCACGTTGATCACAAGCTACCGCTCCATTCAAGCAGGGGCATTGCATCGTGCTAATGGTGGTTACTTAATAATGGATGCTGAAAAGGTACTTGCAAACCCACAAGTATGGGATGGCCTTAAGCTTTCATTAAAAACCCATCAAATTAAAAATGACTTACCTTATCAAGATAATTCTGTGGGGAGTAGCTTTACACTTAAACCGCAGCTTATTCCGCTTGATGTTAAAATTATTTTGTTGGGCTCACGTGACTTGTATTACACCATCGGTGAGTATGATGAAGAGTTTGCAGAGTTGTTTCGAGTACTAGCTGATTTTGATTATTACTTACCAAGCTCAGATAAAATGCAATATCAGTTTGTGACTAAGGTTCAAGAGTATGCCAATAGCACTTTGAATTGCACGTTGACGGAGCAAGCATTTGTTCGCTTGCTTAAATTTAGTTACCGACAGGCTGAGCACCATACTAAGCTATCTGCGCGTTTTGCGGATGTGCTTGAACTTGTTGCGGAAGCTAGCTTTTATGCCAAACAAGATAATGTGACGACAATTGATGCTGAACATATTGACGAAGCGGTAGCTGGCAAGCAATACCGTACCGGTCAATTAAGCGAAAATATGCTCAGTGATATACAAGAAGGGCATACGCTTATAGCCACATCTGGTAAAGCAGTAGGCAAAGTGAATGGCTTAACTGTATTACATATAGGTGATACTGCCTTTGGTACGCCTGCACGTATTACCGCGACCGTTTATGCAGGTGCTGACGGGGTTATAGACGTTGAACGAGAAGCTGAACTTGGTAAGGCAATTCACTCTAAAGGGGTGATGTTATTAACAGGGTATCTAGGTAATAAATATGCGCAAGATTTTGCGCTCACACTCAGTGCTAATATCGCAATAGAACAAAGTTATGGCTATATTGATGGAGACAGTGCTTCGCTTGCTGAGCTTTGTGGTCTTATCTCGGCGATAACAAAATTACCTATTAATCAGTCTCTTGCGTTAACTGGTTCTATTAACCAGCATGGCGAAGTGCAGGCGGTTGGTGGTGTAAATGAAAAAATTGAAGGTTTCTTCAAGTTATGCAAAATGAGAGGATTAACCAGTGAGCAAGGAGTGATTATTCCTAATTCAAACAGAGTAAATTTGGTGCTAGATGATGAAATTGTTGATGCTGTTGCAGCAGGTAAGTTTAATATCTATGCGGTTGAGAGTGTGGATGAAGCATTAACCCTTTTAATAGACAAACCTGCGGGTAAGTTAAAAGAGGGAAGCTACCCTTCAGGCAGTATTAATGCGTTGGCTCTGGCGCGATTGCAACATATTGCTAATGTGGTTAATGGCGAAGATAAAGACGATGACAACGTAAAAGAGAAGGATGCCTAATGTCTACTACTAACATTGTTTTATTAGTTGTTATTTTGCTTATAGCGGGGTTTGTGTACAAACAGTCTAAACAGCAAAAACAATCTGCGACTTTTAACCGCAAAGCGGCAGAAGCATTTTTAGCGCAAAATGCAGATAAGCCTAATATGCAAATCACAGAGTCAGGGCTGCAATATGAGGTGCTTACGCAAGGCAGTGGTGAAGTGCATCCAATAGCCACAAGCAAAGTTAAAGTGCATTATCATGGCACTTTAGCTGATGGCTCAGTATTTGACAGCTCAGTGTTGCGTGATAGCCCTATCAGTTTTGGCCTAAATCAGGTGATCCCAGGTTGGACAGAAGGGGTTCAGTTAATGAAAGAGGGCGATAAATTTCGCTTTTATATCGGACCTGATTTGGGTTATGGCGATAGGGCCGCAGGTAAAATAGAGCCTGGTTCACTGCTTATTTTTGAAGTAGAGTTGTTGGCAATCGAGTCTTAACCAAACGAAATATGATATTGATTTAAAGCTTAAGTTTGCTTAACCAGAATTAAAGTTACTTATTTCATAACTTAGGCTTTTAAATTACGTGTAATTAGGGGCTGTTGATCTTTGCTGTA
>NZ_ARPN01000170.1:0-910 GCF_054966645.1 Pseudoalteromonas sp. SANK 73390 | reverse complement strand
CTTTTTAAAAAAAAGCTTTAGGTCAACTGGTGAAGCTAATATGATATATCTAATTGCATTGGATCTAAAGGAAAGTACCGCTAAGGTAGTCTATGTTGTTTAATGAATCTAACTTGATCTGGCTTGACCTCGAAATGACGGGGCTAGAACCGAAGACAGATAAAATCCTCGAAATCGCCACAGTGATAACTGACTGTGATTTAAATATATTGGCTGAAGGTCCAGTAATCGCTATTCATCAAAGTGACGAGTTACTTGATGGTATGGATGAATGGTGTACTAATCAGCATGGCCGCTCGGGTTTAACTGCTCGTTGTAAAGCAAGCAAATTTACAGAGGAAGATGCGATTAAGCAAACTCTAGACTTTTTGAAAGCGTGGTTGCCTCCGGCTAAATCTCCCATGTGTGGAAACTCAATTGGTCAAGACCGACGCTTTTTAAATAAGTACATGCCAGAACTGGAAGCTTATTTCCATTATCGTAACTTGGATGTGAGTACGGTTAAAGAGCTAGCGCGTCGTTGGAAGCCTGAACTGTTAAATGAAGTTAAAAAGAAAAGTTCACATTTAGCTTTAGATGATATTAAAGATTCCATAATGGAATTGAAAATTTATCAAGAAAAGTTCTTCAACGTGTAAAAAGTACTTGCAAAGCATTTTTTATGTTGTAAAATCCTGCCCCGCTTAAGACGAGAAGCCTTGCGGGGTTTTTTTATACCAAACTTAAGTTTTTAGATTGTTAGACGCGGCACTAGCTCAGTTGGTAGAGCGCGACCTTGCCAAGGTCGAGGTCACGAGTTCGAGCCTCGTGTGCCGCTCCAAAAATTAAAAAACTAGCTCAGTTGCTAGATTGTTAGACGCGACCAGTCGCGCTCCAACGGTTAAAGTTTTATGAGCACCTATGAAGTGGC
>NZ_ARPN01000169.1:0-7423 GCF_054966645.1 Pseudoalteromonas sp. SANK 73390 | reverse complement strand
CAACTATTGAGCTGCTATGTGGGCATGAGATAAACGGTGTTGAGGCTGGCAAAATGGCTGTAGAGCTAAATTGTACCCCCTCTGATATGCACCGAGTGTTAGCAAATTTAGAGCACGCGGGCTGGGCTGAGCGTTTGGTCACAAACCAAAGCCGCTGGCGGTTGCATAAAAAACCCGTACAAGTCAGCAATACAGTTGCCCACTCATTCAGCACTGCAATTAGCGATTTGCAGATAGAGCGCAATAACTACGGCTTGTTGAGGTGAAATCATGAGTGATGACAAAACAACAGCACTGATTGATTTAAAAGTGCAGCAGCAATCTGAAATGGCAGATATGCAAGAGGTTTTAATGCAGTTGGGCCGTGCTCAAGCATTCAACTTTGCGTCAAAACTGCTGACGGTCGGCGAATTAAAGCTATTGGATGGAATTAAAAACTCCAAAAAATACAAAGGAATAACGGTGCATGGTCCAGATGGAAAACTGCTGACCATCAGCACTTGGGAAGATGTTTGTAAGAATATAATCAAGGAAAGTAGACAGCATGTAGACGAGCGATTGCTCAACCTTCGTCATTTTGGAGAGCTATTTTTTGAAGCAGCCCAAAATATGGGATTAGCTTACAAAGACTTGAGAGCTGTGCGACAAATGAGCGAAGAAGATCAAGCTTTGATTACTGAGTCTGAAGCGGTGGAAGTTGGTGATAAAGAAGCTGTTCAGGAACTCATAGACGAATTAAAAGCCAAGCACAAAAAGGATAGTGACAAACTCAAATCAGAACTTGATGCAACTGAGCGCATGCTCAAGGCCTCTCGTAATTCTGCAACTGAGAAAGAAAACAAATTAGTTGAAGTTACCGCCGCTTTAGAAAGCAAAAAATTCTCTGCTGACAAATGGAAAGGCGAAACCAAAAACTTTTTTGAAGCATTGGCTAAAACCCAAAATCAAGTGCGTGAGGGATTTAACCAAATGCTGGTGCTCAGCGAGCAACTAGAAACGATCACCATTGACGATAAAACCTACGATGCCGCTAAATCTGCGTTTTATGCTGACAGCAAAATTTTACTAACTCAACTAGCGGGTGTGTGGAACGAGATACACCGCACCTATGGCGATCTGGATGACGCGCGCCCCAGTGGTGAATGGCTAGCTGAAATGGGTTTTGAAGGTACGGAGGTGATCGAATGAATGCACTCTCTATAGAATATTGGGCACAACAGCTAGACAGCGCAGGCCACGGCCAAAAAGGCACGATACGCGAAGAAGCCTGTAAAACACTGGGGCTGAGTAAAGATGCGCTTTACCGCAGGCTAAAAAACCTTGGCTGGGAAAGCGGCAAGGCTAAACGCAGTGATGCGGGTAGCACCAGCATGAGTGATGAAGCCATAGAAGTGATGGTGTCGCTACTTAATCAGTCAGTTAGGGCAAATGGTAAACGTATTATGCATGTGCCAGTTGCAAAGTCGATTTTGGCAGCTAATGGCTATGATAGCGTAAGCACCAGTCAGATCAGCCGAATACTAGCTCGCCATAACGCCAGTACACAAATGCTCGACAAGGCCACACCTCATGTGCAATTGCGCAGCTTAGGCCCAAACCACGTACACCAAGTGGACCCATCATATTGTTTGCTCTATTACCCCCCTGAGCGCAAGAACCGCAAAATTAAAGGTTTTAAGCAATCGTACATGGATGAAAGCCACTTTTATGCCAACAAGCCCGACAATTTAGACAAGGTTAAAAACCTTCGAGTTTGGCGCTACGTGCTAACCGACCACTTTAGTGGTGCGGTACGTGTTAAGTACTACCAAGCGGCTGGTGAGACTACGGCTAACTTGTTTGACTTTTTGATGTGGTGTTGGTCACAGCATGACGGCTCACCATTGATGGGTGTGCCTGAAATGCTGGTATGGGATAAGGGTTCTGCCAACAGCTCAAAAGCCATTAAAAATGTGCTGAAGAGTTTGCAGGTTAAATGCGAAGAGCACAAAGCGGGCGCGCCACGCGCAAAAGGCAGCGTTGAAAACGCCAATGACTTGGTTGAAACCCAGTTTGAAAGCCGCTTGCTGATGGAGCCAGTTAGCAGTGTTGACGAGTTAAACGCCACAGTGTGGGCATGGCAAGAGGCATACAACGCCGACAAAATTGACGAGCAAAACTGCAAGCATACTCGGCACAAAATGCCGCGATTAGATGTTTGGCTAATGATTTATCAGCCCGAATATAGGCACCGTTTGCGCCAATTGCCTGACGAGCAAATTTGCCGCTTGCTGCTTACCAAAGATGGTGAAACCCGCAAGGTAAAAGGTGACTTAACTGTGACCTATCGCCACCCCGTTACTAAATCGCAACTGGTGTATGACGTATCGCAGCTTGAACACATTTTAAACGGTATGACTGTTGAGGTTAGCCCTGTGATTGTGGGCGAATCACCTGATTTAATGGTGGGTGTAAAAACTCCATTGGGTGATGTTGTTTACCATCAAGTTAAGCCACTTGAATTTGACGTTGCAGGGTTCCGCATTGATGCACCAGTAATTGGTGAGCGCTATGCAAACCATGCTGATAATGCCACGCAAAACGCAGTGAAAGCAGCAGACAGGCTGGCATACCCCAACATGAGCGACGATGAGATAGCGAAAGCCAAAAAAGCCAAAGCGGCACCGTTCAACGGTAAGTTGGTTACGCATTCTCATTTACAAGACGTTGAGCACGAAACGCGGATCACGCCCAAGGGCGAGACCATCCAACCAGATAACCCAATGGCTAAACAAATTAGTGAAGCACCTAAGCGCAAGGGCAAAGTTTTAGACGAACTTGACCTGCGCATAATTGTGGCCGAGCGATTAGGCCGCGGATTACGACCAACAGAAGTTGAATGGCTGCAAAGCCTAGCAGTTGTTGAAACGGAATTAAATAACGTATTGGAGCAGTTGCACAACGGGATAGCGGAAACCCCAGTGCTAAAAATGGCGAGATAATCCGTGACAAAACAAACCAAGCTCAGCGTTGTATTTGATGTACTGAGTATAAAACAAGCCCAAGTAGTAAGGGCACTGGCGGCAAAAGGTATCAAATTTAGCACTACTAGCCTGAGCCGTTTAAAAACACAAAACGAGTGGCCCAAACACTGTAAAAGGCCCGAAATTGAACAACACATTACAGAGTATTTACGGGCGCACGGCGCAACTGACGACCAGCTATTAGGTTTGTTTAGTTGGGATGAGCCAGAGCAACCAAACAAACCCGATTCGGAGGAAGAAGAGATGAAGCAAAAACCAGGACTAACACCCGCAACAAAGCGGCATTTTAAGATCAGACGAGACCCGTTTGTGAATGAGCTATCAACGCTGGATGACCTATTTATGCTGGATTCTCATCATATGATTTTAGAAGAGCTACTAGCGGCAGCAAGTGCTAGCTCTATGATTGCACTAACAGGCCAATGCGGTAGTGGTAAGTCAATTTTGCGCCGTGCATTTTTACAGCGAGTTCAAGAAGAGCACCCAGACATTATTGTGATTGAGCCTGCGCGTATTGACCGTAAAAAAATGACGGCTGAAGCCATATCATCGGCAATTTGTAGAGAGTTACAAGTTAAGCACAAAACGAGCGCTGAAGACCGCGACGCAGCTATAGCTAATGCGTTGATAGAGAGTGCAAATAGTGGCAACCGTCATTTATTACTCATAGACCAAGCGCAAGATTTAACCCCGAGTTTGATTCGATTGCTTAAGTGTATTTGGGAGATAACGCAGGGGTTCCAACGTGTGATCGGCATAGTGTTGATTGGGCAACCTGAGCTGGATAAAAAATTAGACAACAATAGTGCATTGCGTGAGTTTACATGGCGCTGTCACCGCATCCGTATGCAGCCACTGGGCATTAAATCGATTGACTATATGAAGCATAAATTCACGCGGGTGGGATTAGATGCAAATAAATTTTTTACCGATGATGCGCTATCGGCGATACGTGGTAGGTGCTACGGCAGAGTAGGTAAAGGTGTTGGTTTTGATGATGAAGACCAAGACATGACACACCCACTAGAGTTGCAAGTGTGGCTATCAAGAGCAATGAATATGGCTGCCACGATAGGTGTTTATCAGATTGACGAAAAATTTATGCAGAGGGTTTAACAATGGGCCAACACGTAGAAATCACACTCACAGGCGTTGCCAACGTCAAGATCACAAAGCAAGTCACGCTACCAAAAGCGGAAGCCGACAAGCTACTGGCCGACGACAGCAAAATGCAAGACATGCTGACGCGCAATAACGCGGTTGATGTTACAAGCTGGGATCACGTATTCGGCAAAAAGCATCGGGAATTTATCATCGCCAACCCTGAACCTGGTTACACCTGCGCAAACAGCCACTGCGGCTGGGTGGGTAATGAAAGCGACAAAGCAATGGTTTATGTGGGTGCTCAACTTAGCCCCGCGTGCCCCAAATGCAACTCGGTTAAGTTTTATAAAGTTCAGCAGGTGATGCCCCGTGGATAAGCGAATTTTAAGAAAAATTAAGCAATGCTTAGCGCTGGCTAAGTCTGCAACGAATGAGAACGAGGCCGCAGCAGCTATGCGCTCAGCGCAAGCGCTAATGGAGAAACATCGCATTAGTGCTGAAGATGTAAACATGAGCAACATTGAAGAACGCCGCTTTGCATTTGGTGTTAATCGCATCGTGAATTATCAAGCAAATTTACTGCATTTAATAAAGCGGGCATTTGGCGTTGAAGTGGTTATATCACGCAGTTTTACGGGTAGTGACGTTCGCTTTATTGGAGTTACGCCACAGCCAGAATTGGCGGGTTATTGCTGGGAGGTTTTGTTTTCAAAGCTAAAAGCTGAGCGCAGCAATTACGTTAAAAAACAGCCTAAACAGTGCAAGCGAGCAACAAAAGTGGCAAGAGGTGACCAGTTTGCGCTGGGCTGGATTTATGGCGTTAGCAAGCAAGTTAAAGACTTTGCTCTGAGCGAAAGCGCATCTGCATTAGTTAAAACATACAAAGCTAAGCATTACCCCGACTTAACAACAAAAGATGCTATGGAAAGGGGCAAAAAAGCGAATGTTGGCGATGCGATAAGTGACGGGTTTAAAGCAGGCAAAAAGCATTCAATCAACCGCCCGATAAACGGCGGATCTCAACAAAAACTTTCAATGCAGTAGGTGAAATGATGGAACAAGAATTTTTTATAAACAGAAGTGGTTACAAAGTCCCAGCAGATAAAGTGAGCGACAACGACAAAGCGCAAAATGCGTTGGTGTTAGAGCTGGTGCAGCGCGCAAAACAACTGAACGCGGAACATGAACACTTTAAACGTGGCGTGTACTCGCAAGTAAACGATTTTATTGCGGAAATGGCCCATAGCTACAACGTTGAGATTGGAGGAGCCAAGGGCAATATCACGCTAACCTCGTTTGATGGCAAAAGCCGTGTAAAGGTTGGTGTTGCCGACGACATAAGTTTTGGCCCCGAGATTTTAATAGCAAAAGAGCTGTTTTTAGGTGTGGTTAATGGGCTGCTGGAAAAGCTAGACGATGAAGCACAGCTAATAAAAGACATAGTAATGAACGCGTTTGAAACTGACAAAGAGGGCCAGTACAGCAAAAGCAAGATCATGGAGTTGCGCAGCAAGTACCGTTACAGCCATAAGTCGGATGATTGGGCCGCTGGTATGCAAGCAATAGATGACGCGTTTATTTTTGGCTCAACTAAAACGTATGTTCGTTTTTATGAGCGTAACGAGCTGGGCGCGTGGATTCAGATCCCGCTGGTTAGCAAATCACTATAAAGGTGGCGTTATGAAAATGAGTAAATCACGTTATATACAGCTGATCCATATTGGTAAAAGCAAATTGGGCTGGGACGATGATCTATACCGCACCGTGTTGGTTGAGCTAACTGGCAAAGATAGCTGCAAAAGTATGGGAGTAACTGAACTAGATAAGGTGCTCAAACATATGCAAAGCAAGGGTTTTGAGATCATCACTAAAAAGCGT
This sequence comes from Pseudoalteromonas sp. SANK 73390, assembly GCF_054966645.1. Taxonomy (NCBI): domain Bacteria; kingdom Pseudomonadati; phylum Pseudomonadota; class Gammaproteobacteria; order Alteromonadales; family Pseudoalteromonadaceae; genus Pseudoalteromonas; species Pseudoalteromonas sp. SANK 73390. The sequence goes on along the minus strand of NZ_ARPN01000169.1, from coordinate 1,418 downwards.
GCTGGTAAAAACTCGCCGATCACTCGTGATATAGCCCCCGAAGACAAAACCCCGCTGGATAAACTGCGCCAGGTGTGGATAGCAATGAGCCATCGTGGCTATTTACGCGACGGCTCGGAAACAGCGCTACTTAATTGGAGTAAAGCCCAAGCAAAACGGATGAATAAAAACGTGGCGATTGAGCGTTTGGAGTGGTTACGCGCATCTATGGTTCATGCACTGATTGAGCAGCTAAAAAAATGGTATGTGCGTTGTATGGCCGAACAACTCAAAGAACTGGTTAATGTTTTACGCGGGCTAAAGCTCAGTAGCGCACACCAAATTGAAGCAACTAAAACTGTGTATGAGCTGGGCAATTTTAAAAAATGCAGCGTTGAGCAGTTAGAGGCAGCTATTGCGTTTATTGGTGTTATGTCTGACAGGTATTCGGAGGCGTCTCAAAATGGGTGATGAATACGGCAAAGTGACAGAACGCGGCGATGGTATGTTACTCACTATATTTGAACTAGTCATGCGTGGTGTAAATGAAACCGTTGATGAACAATCGGCACTAGATATAGGGCGAAAGGTTGTTGATTCAATCCGCCATACATTTGGTGGTGAGGTTGTGTACGTCTGTAAAGGCCGTTCAATAGACGCAATCATGATGAGCAATCAAATTTGGGCCGAGTTCAACGGTACGAACCATGTTGAGTTGTCTAAAAAGTTTGGTTGTTCAGTCCAATGGATTTACACAGTTGTGCGTACAAAACTCCAAGTTAAGCGTGATGAGGTTCAAGGTGATCTGTTTGATGACAGCAAAGGTAAAGGCCCACAAGATGAGGGGCCATCTTTATGCTGAAACCAGACGACGAGATCACAGTAAACACATGGCTATTATTGCTAGCTCTATTTACCACGTTATTACTCGGTTTCGAGTTTGGCAAAAGGGTATATATAGAAGAGCAATTGAACGAGCCCGTGCAAACAATCACATTTGGTCGCAACGGCGGCCCAGCATTTCCACCGATAGAACCAGAAGCCCAACCTTTATATAAGGTGATTTTAGACCTGATAAATGAGGAAGATCATGAAGAGTAATATAGCAGAGCAATTAGCCCCACATTATATAGCTGCGTTTTTGTCTAAGTGTGGTTGTCAAACATTTGCAGACGTAGCTAATGCAATGCAGGTGTTGATCGATGCAGGCAAAGAAACGCAAACAGCATATAGTGAAAATGCTTACGCTCAAAAGGCTACAACCGTTCCATCTATTAATTAACAAAACTAAAAAGCGGCGCAAATTTTAAAGCGCCGCTCATTTTGAAATATTGAAAACTGTTTTGAAATATTCTCTCACTCAATCCCGAACTCTCCCACATATTCCCGCAGTTTTCGCACAATTCACTATAGAGTTTTCGTACATTGGATCAAAGTGA
>NZ_ARPN01000168.1:0-1991 GCF_054966645.1 Pseudoalteromonas sp. SANK 73390 | reverse complement strand
GTGATGGCAGCACACGAATACGCCAAGTGTGGTATAGCTATTTTGATAAGCCAACGCGTATTGTGTCGCAAAAGGCACAAACAGAATTTAAATACGATGCGACAAATAGTCGTTTCCAGCGAGTTGATATAGAAGGGGATAAAACAACCACAACGTACTATGCAGGTAATACTGAGGTGGTTATAGAGCCGGGTAGCAAGCAATATCGTCGTTATATTGGTGACTTTGCCATCGCGACAGTGACAGGGCACAGACAAACAACACGATATATGTACAAAGACCACTTGGGGTCAACGGATGTTATCACCGCAGAAGATGGCGCATTAATTGAACGCCTAAGCTACGATGCCTTTGGTCGCCGTCGAGATGGATTAACGTGGGGTAAGATACAGCAGCTGTATACCGACTCGAGTGTACAAAATGCGCTGGATATTACGGAGAAGGGCTTTACAGGTCATGAGCATGTCGACCATGCTGAAGCTATCCATATGGGCGGTCGTATTTATGACCCGACATTGGGGCGTTTTATGCAGGCAGACCCATTTGTACAAGAGCCAACATCGGCACAAAGCTTTAACCGTTATACTTATGTGTTTAATAACCCATTGAGCTATACCGATCCAACGGGGTATATTTGTAGCCAAAATGACTGGGTGTTTAATTTCGGCTGTGTAGATAACTCAAATATTGAGAATACTGAGCGGGCGGGGGAGACTTCTGGGGTTTCAGAGCAAAATGTTAACCGTAATGTTGAAGCGAAAGAAGGTGAGTCGAAAGCGGCGTTAGAGCGGCATACAGAAGGGCAGGATTATATGAATCCTGCTCTATTCGACGGGCCTTTAGATTCTGCAGAAGACTGGGTTTATGACAACTTTATAGATCCAATTCCAGCGATTAATGAAGCTTTGGAATCTTTAAAAACAGAGGGTGTTAGTAGTGCTATATTGACCTTTGGTACTCACTACGCAGGTAAGAAGTTACAAGCGATAGGGAGGATTGGGGACAAAGCGGTGGATGTGGTTAGTGATGTTGCAAAGGAAGTAGACAAGTTTGGGAATGTAATAAGCCGTAAGCCCAAAAGTGTGCAGGATCAAATGACTTTGGATGCCGCTAAACGAGGTGAAGGGATAGTTAAGATTGAAAACTTGAGTGATCCAAAATACAAAGGGATGCAGAAAATGGAGCTTGAAACTATTTCTGCTGGAGGTAAAAAATCCAATGTCCACTATGTTCGAGATGCCGACGGAAATACGATGGATTTCAAGTTTAAAAAGCATAGTACTAACTACATCAATAACTATGAAAAAGTCAGAGAAGCGGGCAAAAGGTAATTAATTAGATGAAAGTTTTGTGTACGATCAATAATATTTTTGATCTTAAAGATAGTTCGACTGTGGAGCGTTTGAAAAAATATATTCGCTTGTCAGACGGACAATTAAATTTAGAAAAAAATAAGGAGTACTGTGTCTACGGTGTACTCTTTAGAGATAATTCACCGTGGTATTACCTGTGTTTGGATGACGATGATGAAAGTCCATCACCATATCCCGCTGAGTTGTTTGATGTTGTCGATGGCAGACCATCGTCATACTGGAGGCTTTCAACAGTAACCTATCCTGATGGGGTAATGTCCTCGATGGTTTTTGAGGAGTGGGCAAATGACCCTTCTTTTTATGAAAGGCTTGTTGAAGATGACCCCTCAGCTATTGAGGTGTTTCAAAGTTACCGTAATTTAATGAATATGGAATAACTTTAAATAATTAGCCCCGCACTCGCGGGGCTAATTATTTACACCACAGTAAAAACCAACTTCTTGTCATACACCTCAATGGTGTAAGGCGCCCCAATTTCAAACCCGGCTTGTTCAAGCCAAAATCCCCGTAAATTAATCCAAGGTAGAATAAACATGACACCCACTTTTATTTGCTTGTTTTTTGTTCATCGCCTATCTTTTATTTATCTGGTCAAAAGGTAGGCAGCTAACATGGCGA
>NZ_ARPN01000167.1:0-934 GCF_054966645.1 Pseudoalteromonas sp. SANK 73390 | reverse complement strand
TAGCTAAAGGATTTTCTGGTTAGCCCGATAACTTAAGTATCAAAGCTTGAGAGTAAAACTAACTCAAAGAGCAACAGTATTAAGTTTAGCGTAAACACAGGGTTTACCGTAGGAGAATCATTATGGCACTTTATGTAAATACCAATGTATCGAGTTTAAACGCTCAAAGACAGCTGATGAACTCAGGTAGTACCCTTGATACAGCATTTCAACGTCTTTCTTCGGGTCTTCGTATTAACAGCGCAAAAGATGATGCGGCAGGTCTGCAGATTTCAAACCGTTTAACAAGCCAAGTTAATGGCTTGACGCAAGGTAACCGAAATGCGAATGACGGTATTTCATTGGCGCAAACGGCAGAAGGCGCGTTAGATGAGATGACCAGTATGTTCCAACGTGTACGTACGTTGGCGTCACAAGCGGCAAATGGTTCAAATACAGCATCAGATAGAGCGGCATTGCAATTAGAAATGCGTCAGTTGGGTGAAGAGCTTAACCGTATTTCAGCAGATACCACATTTGGTGGTACTAACTTACTAGATGGTTCATATCAGGCAGAGTTTCAAGTCGGTGCGGATGCAAGTCAGGTGATTAGTATGACGATGACGTCAATCGCCTCATTTGATGGCTCAACAGTCAGTGTTGCTAGTTTTACGGTAAGTGACTTAGCGGCGGCAGCATCAGATATTACTGGTACTGGTGAGGGTGCCTCGGTTGCGTTTGCGAATGTGAGTAGTCTATCGTTCACTTCGGTAGATAAAGCACAGTCTTTGTTAGGTGCGGTAGATGCGATGATAGGGGCGATAGATGCCAAACGTGCGGAGCTGGGTGCGGTGCAAAATCGTTTTTCATCAACCATCCGTAATCAGACCAATATTATTGAGAATGTATCAGCGGCACGTTCACGTATCAAAGATGCAGACTTTGCGGTAGAGAC
>NZ_ARPN01000166.1:0-302 GCF_054966645.1 Pseudoalteromonas sp. SANK 73390 | reverse complement strand
GTCATCCGATTCTAATTCAAACTCAGGTAAAGACTCTAAGTCTTCATTCGGGATTTCCTCGTTGTTGCTCTGCTCAGGGTCATCTAGTGCATCACTGATCACATCTGACTCGTCGAGTTCATCATTCAACGACTCTTGTGCTGCTTGTTCATCAAACTCAGCTAAAGACTCTAAATCAAGCTCATCATCTAATAATGCTTCATCTGCGCTACTATCGCTAGCAAGCTCGTCTAGCGCTTCACTTAACGCCTCGCCTTCATCCGAATCGGCACTCTCAACGTCAGGCAAAATCTCATCTTCAG
>NZ_ARPN01000165.1:0-517 GCF_054966645.1 Pseudoalteromonas sp. SANK 73390 | reverse complement strand
AGCAACGCTGACTAAAGCGCAGATTTTGCAGCAGGCAAGTAGTACAATTTTATCGCAGGCAAACCAGCGTCCACAATCAGCATTATCGCTACTAGGATAATCAAGAAATACGCTCGAAGCACCGAGGAGGTACTTCGAGCGGTCACAAAAGTTGAGCAGTAAAGCACAAATGACAGGAGGCTATTACGTTATTTCAAGCAAAGTAGTTTCTGGTAGTACTTACGAATATCGAACAACGCCCCACATTATCCTTCCTATACAATTAAACAACCGATATATTATTTTATGACTGTTGGCTCATTTTTTGCTTTGTTAATTGTTATTATTTTTAACAAGCTATAATGAGGATTGAAAAAATGGCCTTGTACGTAAACACCAATGTATCGAGCTTAAATGCACAACGACAGTTGATGAAGTCAGGCAGTGAACTAGATACGGCGTTTCAGCGCCTTTCTTCTGGTCTTCGTATCAATAGTGCTAAAGATGATGCGGCAGGGTTGCAAATTGGGAATCGACT
>NZ_ARPN01000164.1:0-2963 GCF_054966645.1 Pseudoalteromonas sp. SANK 73390 | reverse complement strand
TTCAGGGTGACGTTTAAACTGTCATCCTGACGAAGGTCAGGATCTAGCCAAGTGATGCTTTGAATTTTAAAAGTAGGCCCTGAAACAAGTTTAGGGTGACGTTTATATTGTCATCTTGACGAAGGTCAGGATCTAGCCAAGTGCGATGCTTTGAATCTTAAAAGCAAGCCCTAGAATACCCATGGGTAAATAGGGCCTTTGCTTATGCGGTTTGTTTACTAGCGCTAGTTCTATTGCTAAGTACCTGATCTATACTCCACTGGCCAGCACCATGCGCTGCAAGCATTAAAAATCCCCCTGCAATCGCAATGTTCTTAAAGAACATAATAAACTGTATTTGATCTGCTAAGTTAGCATGAAACAGCACTGCACTTACAATACTAAAGCCCGCAAAGGCCAGTGCGGTTACTCGACTTAACAAACCACTCAAAATCAATAAGCCACCGATTAATTCAAAGGCGATTACTAAGGGTAGTAATTCAGAAGGTAAACCTGCCGAGGCCATATACTGAGCATTACCTTCAAAATATTGAATTTTATTTAAACCAGCTAGAATAAAAATTGCAGACAAACCAAAACGTGCCAAAAGTACAGATGTATTTGCCAAGATAGTGTTATTTGAAAATGGATTAAATATGTTCATGATAATTCCTCAAAAAGTGTAAATTGTTTAAGTCAGCAATGATTGACTGATACACAGAGTTTAAATTCTTTTTTATGAATTAAAATTATTATATTTAGAGGTTATCATTCTTTTATTTAGAATGGTTAAAGGCAATAAACAGCAACTTCAATCAAGACAAAGCGCATTGTTAAATTCATACTGAACAATTTAAACGACTTAGGCTTAAAGACAATGAATAATGAGGACGCCTTAGAAAAGCGGATAAAAAGGGTCTGTGACTATATAGATCACAACTTGGATCGGCAGCTAGATTTAACTCTCCTAAGTGAAGTGGCTGCACTATCTCGATACCATTTTCACCGGGTATTTTTAGCGTATACCGGTGTGAGTGTAATTAAATTTTTGCAGTTAGCGCGTTTTAAACGGGCGTCTTTTCAACTCGCATTTGAGCTTGATACTAAAATTATCGATATTGCTTTAGGTGCCCAGTTTGACAGCAGTGAAGCTTTTGCGCGCGCCTTTAAGCGCACCTTTAAACAAACGCCTAGTCAGTTTAGACAAACACCAAATTGGCCCAATTGGTATCGTGTATTTGAGTTTACTTTGCCAGCATTAGAAGGAGAAAGGGTAAAGGTGTTGACGGTAGCATTTGAACAAACACCCATCGCCTATTTAACGCATCAAGGAGACCCACAAAGAGTGTACGAAAGTGCCGCGAAGTTTGTTGAATGGCGAAGACAAAGCCAACGCAGTGCTATTGCTAACAGCCGAACTTTTGGTATTCCAAACGGCGATCCTAACATTATGGAAGAGCAAGCGTTTAAGTTTAAAATATGCGGTTCGCTTCGCCATGGCAGTACAAGCATTGCTGAAAACGAATTTGGCGTAATGGAAGGTATTATTCCCGCTATGCGCTGTGCAAAAGCTACGCACTTTGGCAGTCATGACACTTTAGAAGCAACAATTTACGCGTTGTATCAATACTGGTTGCCAAAAAGTGGCGAGCAATTAGGTAGTCATCCATGCTTTTTTGAATATTTGAACCTTATTCACGAAGTTGACGAATGCGACTTACGAACTGATGTATATTTGCCTTTAGCATAGCTAAAAAGTTAGGTCGCAAACTCATACAAGAGCAACTATAACTTATTTATACCTAAATGATGAGTTACGTGATTATGCTCCAGCGCAAAAAGTTACTTTATTGTATAACAGCGGTGCTGCTAAGTTTACCTCAAGCGCTCCATGCACAAACAGTTCGCATTATACTGAATGACTGGGCCAGCCAACATGTGATCTCACATATTTATAGCCAGTTATTAAGTAAAGTGAATATTGACTCAAAATTTGTACCCTTGCCTACAGATGGACAATGGTACTATCTAAAATACAACTATGTAGATGTTCAAGTTGAAGTATGGCAAGGCACTATGGAAGATAAATTAGCGCAATTAATCGCTTCTAACGACCTACAAGAAGCGGGCAGCTATCCCATAGAAACCAGAGAGGATTGGTGGTACCCAAGCTATGTGGAGCTTTTATGCCCTAAGCTGCCTGATTGGCAAGCATTAAATGACTGTGCACATCTATTTAGTAAAGGAGATGACCCTAGAGGTGTTTATTATACGGGCCCTTGGGAGAAAAACGACCATGCGAGAGTGAGGGCATTGGGGCTTAACTACCGCATTGAAAGCTTACCTGATGATGCCGCTTTGGTAACCATACTTAAACAGGCATATAAGTTAAATCAACCCGTTTTATTATTTAATTGGACCCCAAACTGGGTAGATGTGCAGTACCAAGGGCAATTTGTAGATTTTCCTGCTTATGCACCCGAGTGCGAGACTAAGCCAGAGTGGGGAATGAATAAGCAGTTTTTACATGATTGTGGTAACCCCGCTACTGGTTGGATTAAAAAAGTAGCTGCCAAGGAGTTTCCAAAAGCACTCCCATGCGCTTTTTCAATTTTAGAAAATATGACTTTTAATAGCTCAGATTTAGCACAATTTGCATTACAAGTTAATCAGCAATCACAAAGCAGTGAGCAAGTAAGTATTGATTGGTTGCAACACAACCCTAAACGCTGGCAGCATTGGTTAACATCCCCCAGCTGTGACAATCGCAGGTATTAGAAAAACTAGAGTGTAAACCCCGTTTACACTCTAGCCTGATATGAGTAACTAAGGATTTAAAATAAAGCAAATCAAATGTGGTGCATTGTGCAAGCACACTCATTGTCATCCTGACGCAGGTTAGGACCTTGTAAGTTACTCACACACATTGTCATCCTGACGAAGGTCAGGATCTTATGGCACTACTCACACGACATTGTCTTCCT
>NZ_ARPN01000163.1:0-1240 GCF_054966645.1 Pseudoalteromonas sp. SANK 73390 | reverse complement strand
CAAATAAAAATGGGTGTCTTGTTTATTTTTAAGCAGGTAAATAATATAAGAAAGGCACGAGGCGACTAAAAAGTCACCTCGATTGGTTAGTATTGTTTGACAAAGGCTGAGCGTCCATATATGTCTTGTTTATTTCGCTGAGTTTTTACCCCACAAATAGTCTGCAAAGCTAATTGCGTTGATTTCTGACGTTGCATCTTTGAGCAACTCACTACTACGCGCTTCATAATCTGCCACCTTAAACTGTGCTTGGCGAGTAAGCTTACCTTGATATGGAAATATTTGTTTAAAGTCAGAGCGGGTAACAACCCCTAATGTGACATCTTTTTCAATCACCGACTTAAAGCCCATAAAGCCGCGACCTTGACTGTTATATACAACGTAAATAAAAGTGGGTGTCTTGTTTATTCTCGTTTCAAAAAACAAGCAAATAAAAATGGGTGTCTTGTTTATTTTGTTTATTCCTGTTCTTTGAAACGGGTGAAAATGATCAAATTACCAGCAAAGCTGGTAATTTGATCATTTTTGAATATCTAGACTTTATGATTTCAAGCTATTTGAGTGTGTACTGAAGTAAGTAACGGCAAATTCCTCACTCAACTCATGCTTTAGCTCAGCGAAAAGCATTTCACCTTCCTCTTCAAACGCAACTAGAGCTTGCTCATTGCAGAATCCAGAAGTTGCAGGGTCTTCACGGTTCATTGTTTTATCATATTCGTCGCCCCAAGCATCAATTCTTGTAGCTAAACTCTCTGATATTGGCAGTGATGATGGTGCTATATTATCCACGCCGTCACTGAACTCTTCCCATAACGGATAGCAATCATAATCCGTCATCAATTTAATCTTTCTCATATTGCTCACCTATCTTGCTGGGTTAGCCCCAACAATAAATCCATTACTTCCTGTTGTTACTGCTATTCTATGAGTTTGCCCTCCAAAGCCAACTTCATATATAGGTCTACCAGTTCCTTTACCTTGATAGCCTACAACCTTACCTCTGGGAACCGCAGCCATAACGGCTTGGGGGATTTGTGATTGACTTATCCCTCGGTTGGCAAAGTCGGCTCCATGCCTTTGCACAATGTGCTGCAATCCTGCGCTAGAATTACCAGTTTCAATAAACATGATTTTTCCGTCCGCATTTTTGCCTATCTGAACTATATTAACAGGGTTGTGTTTGATGCCTTGCTGACTAAGCTGCGTCGTTAAAGAAGTGGATAACCAAACAAGACAGCCG
>NZ_ARPN01000162.1:0-280 GCF_054966645.1 Pseudoalteromonas sp. SANK 73390 | reverse complement strand
TTTTTAATTATGACGGCGGAATGGCAGAGTGGCTATGCAGCGGATTGCAAATCCGTCCACCTCGGTTCGACTCCGGGTTCCGCCTCCATATCTCAACACTCCACATGCGAAAGCAACCCGATGCCCGGGTGGTGGAATTGGTAGACACAAGGGATTTAAAATCCCTCGTCCGTAAGGACGTGCCGGTTCAAGTCCGGCCCCGGGCACCATTTGATTAGAGTATAATTAGGTAGCAATTATAAATATCATTATCGTGTTTTTATAATTTTACTCAAATAAT
>NZ_ARPN01000161.1:0-28313 GCF_054966645.1 Pseudoalteromonas sp. SANK 73390 | reverse complement strand
ATACACTCAATACCCCAAATTAGTGAATAGCACTGCATTGCTATTGTTACACTGGTCAACTTCAAACTCATACCCAGCCATAAATTTGAAATAATAAAGTCATATCAAAGTCATTAACCTATGTTTGACTGTCCCCTTTTTATAATTAATGAAAATAAAAGGGTCTCACATGTTAAAACATTCGTTAAAGCACTCTCTAATTGCACTCTCTGTTACTGCTATTTTGGCTGGTTGCTCACTCGACGGTGACAATGGTAAAAATGGCGCACAAGGCCCACAAGGTGTTGCAGGCGAGCAAGGACCCGCTGGCAGTAATGGAGACAATGGCCAAAACGGACAAAGTGGCGCAAATGGACAAAACGGTGTAGACGGCCAAGACGCAAACCGTTTATTAGATATTCAGCTAGTCGGCCGCGCTGTACTTAACGCACAAAGCCCAGAAGGTGCCGCTGAAATTGTAGCTTATCAAGCCTCTAAAAAGTGGATTTATGCCATCAACAGCTCAGGCGATCAAGCGGTTGTAGAAGTGTTACCAGCGATGTCTTTTGACAGTGCAGCACTTGCTAAAAATAACGAAAATGTAACGACCAACACCAACCTAACCAGCGCCTTAACACTAAAACTGAATGACCACACACCGGGCGATGCCAACAGTATTGCGATTGATAACAACAACCAAATGCTAGCCGTTGCAATGGCCGCTAAAACAACCGGCGAAGCAGGCCATATTGCGTTTTATAATATCTCTGGCGATACCCCTGTATTTATCAAAAACGTACTCGTAGGTGCATTGCCTGACATGGTGACATTTAACCATGATGGTACTAAAGCCGTCGTTGCCAATGAAGGTGAACCTGCAGGTGACTACAGCGTTGACCCAGAAGGCACTATCAGTGTAATTAACATAACCAATGGCGCAGTAGCAGATACCGCCACGCACATTGACTTTAAGGCATTTAATGACAAACAAGCCGAGCTTGAAGCGCAAGGCATAGTGTTTGCTAATCCAACAGGACGCACTATTAACGGTAACTTGATTAATACCACCGTTGCGATGGATTTAGAACCTGAATATGTCAGCATCTCAAAAGATAACCGTTATGCCTACGTTTCAATCCAAGAGAACAATGCCATTGCGGTGGTTGATTTAACCGATAATAGTGTAAAACTGATGGGTCTTGGCTTTAAAGACTGGTCAAACCTAACCATGGACGCCTCAGACAAAGACGGAAAAATTAATTTTAAATCGTACCCAGGCCTATACGGCATGTATCAACCAGATACTATCTCTAACTTTTCATGGAAAGGCGCTAACTTTATTGTTAGTGCTAACGAAGGGGATGGCCGAGAATACTTCTTTGATACCACAAGCGAAGCTGATTGTACTGCCAAAGGCGGTTTAGATTACGACAAAGACGATGGCTGCTTAGCGTATATTGACGAAAGCCGCGCTAAAGATTTAACCCTTGCAGATAACTTTGCCTACCTCAACAATAACAACGATGATATTGGCCGCCTTAAAGTAACCACGGTTAAAGGTGATAACAACAACGATGGTCAATACGAGCAATTATACACTTACGGCGCACGCTCATTCACCATTTGGGATAGTAACGGTATGGTGGTATTTGATTCTGGCGACCAAATTGAGCGCATCACGGCCTCAATTCACGGCAGTGCATTTAACAACGACGAAGATACCAACGAAGGCGACACACGCTCTGATGCAAAAGGTCCAGAGCCAGAAGCGCTGGCTTTAGGCTACATTGGTGAGCGCTTATTTGCTTTTGTTGGTTTAGAGCGCATGGGTAGCGTAATGGTTTACGACATTACCAATCCTTATGACGTGAAGTTTGCGGATTACTTTTATAACCGTGGCACCGTTGAAGGCGCAGATATAAGCGGCGACTTAGCACCAGAGGGTATGGCATTTGTACCTGCTGAGCAAAGCGCTACTGGCAAGCCACTACTGATTGTGGGTAATGAAATTTCTGGCTCAGTAGCCGTTTGGCAAATTGCATTGAAAGATTAGGTGCAAAAGGCTAGCGACAGCGAACGAAGTGAGTGCGCTTCTTTTGCGCAAGGTGAAGTGAGCCATTTTAACTCATGTTGAAACGGCTCACCTAGGTGCAAAAAAATACCCTTCGGCTTAACCGACCTACCCCTGTAGGTCGGTTAGATAACTATTTTGAGCGCAGCTAAGGTTCAACCTTCTCGAATCCATTTAATCAGCCCTCTCGCATCCGTTTAAAATAAGCCAAAGTTTGTCTGATTGGGTAAAGTGACATGGCACAGATGGAGACTAAATTTGCACCCCACACACCTAGTTTATAAACAAAACTCAATTCATGGTAATCAAAATAGCCTCTGGCAACGAGTTGTATAAACGAAACAGCAGTACACACTAATAATGCATATAAACAAACACGGGTTGATACAGAAAATAAACACCGAATAAATCTATGCATAAGAAATATACTGGCAATAGAGATAGTATTTGTGCCCATCAGTGATGAGTAGAAAATTTTGATTTTACTATTTAAGTCAATGTCTAACATTAATAAATAGACTTCAAGTGGTTCAACAAGTACTCGAACCCAAAAAAAGCAAGTAACCGTAATCAAACAAGAGTACATTTCATGTTGTTGTAATGAGTTAAGCTGGCCTTTTCTTACAAAAAATAATCGCCAGCGATAGGTCGGAAACTGCGTTACAATAAACCACAATAGGAGCAGCCCAATGTAAACTGTCATGATCATCGCTACGTGATCCAAAAACTCTATAAATGAACTCAAAGCTAACATCACTCCTGTATTTGTTATCAATATACGGTTTTAACATGACAGATAACGCTCAGCTTTTGCTAAAAATCACTAGGTCAGATATATACATTTAAAAAAACACACTAAAAATAAAAATGGCGACTCGATGTCGCCATTTTGATTGAATGAGATTTTATATAGTCACGTTATTGCGCTGCACGTTTTTCTTTTATATAAGCCTTTACAGCTATTACTGGATATGTAGCTAGCGCTGAAATTGAGATTATGTTACAAAACAGACCACCAATTTTATAGAGTATGCTCAGGCTATGGTAATCATAGTAACCACGAGCAATTAGCTGCATCCCCAATAATGACATGAATATTATGGTTGCATATGAACACCGCCGTGCGGTTGGAGAAAAAGTACAACCTCTAATTAAGTGGAGACAGAACAACGTGAGTAAAAAAGTAAACTGAACAATCGCTAAACTTGTATAAAAAAGCTTTATTTTCTCAACTTTATCCATATCCAAGGACAATAAGAACCACTCCAGCTGCCCCCCAATAAACGCAAAAATAAGAAAGCAAAAGGCGGTTAAAAAACTTGAATATAGTTCATGTTGTTCAGTAGAAACTAAATCTCTTCTAACGCCAAAAAATAACTTCCAGCGCCGCCTAGAAAACTCTTTTACCCAAAACATTACAATAAAAAATACCAAACCTTTATAAACCCACCCTAGGGCATATAAAACCTCATTCATATTCACTCCTTAATTTTCTCTTCCTAGCAGCACCGAGTAAAACTCGTAAGCCAATAATCACCTTGTGCCTGCTGAGGCTCCACTGTAGTTATACTAGTCGCACCACCGCTAATTTTTCTAGCATCCGCTTTCGATAGTTCTTTTAGTTTTTTTGATTTAATTGTTAGTTTCATTGAGGTTTTCATCATCCTAATCCTTATGTGTAGGCATATACCCCTCACCTCTGCGGCCAATATTAACCCAGTGTACACAACTTGGCAACATTGATTTTCGTTTAATTTACGCGCAAAGGATTGGTTTATATGAAAATATTAATATTCTCGTACCTAATACGACAAAACATTTATCGCATCAGTTAAGTTATGTTACTTTCTCACTGCCTGTTCGACAAATAAATTAGTTAATAAGTGTGACTGGTTGGTCAAGTGCTTACGTCTTTACGCTTAGCTAAAAACTCAAGACTAAATGTCTAAACCCCAACTTATCTTAAACGAGACGCACTTTGCCCAACCGGCCTACAAATTTACCACCGCAACTGTTTGCCGCGCCCCACCTGTTTGCCGTACACTCAAACTATTATTATTTAAATTCACCGAGGCATGTGTGTCGTCAGCCAATCAAAAACCAACGGGCTTTTTTAGCCAGCTTATTTTTAACATTATTATTCCTGTGGTAATTTTAACCCGCTTTTCTGGGCCTGAGTACTTAGGGCCAACGCTTGGGGTAATTATTGCGCTAATATTTCCTATTGGCTTTGGTCTGTGGGAGCGCAATAAAACCGGTAAGTTTAACTTTATCTCGGGGCTGGGCATTATTTCAGTATTGATGACGGGCGGCATTAGCCTATTGGAGCTTGACGCAAAGTATATTGCCATTAAAGAAGCCTTGATCCCCGGGCTCATTGGCGTGGCGATTATTGTCAGTCAATACACCAAATACCCACTACTTAAAACTATGTTGTTTAACGAAAAGGTAATGGATATTCCCAAAATTGAAAACGCGCTAGAGCAAAAAGGCAACACCAGTAAGTTACCCAAAGTGCAAATTGTGGCGTCTAACATTTTAGCGGGGTCGTTCTTTTTATCGTCAGTACTTAATTACATATTAGCTAAAATGATTGTGGTAAGCCCAGCAGGCACTGAGGCATACAATAATGAGCTAGGCCGCATGACGGCAATTAGTTATCCAGTGATTATGGTGCCCAGTATGATCTTGTTTTTTCTGGCACTCTATTACTTGTTTACTTCTCTTAAAAAGCTCACTGGCTTAAAAGTTGAAGAAATGTTGATTGAACAATAAACAGCACGTTAATTTGGTTGCTCTTGTATTAAAGAGCAACGCTCCTGTAAATATCATGCTCATTTTGAGCTAATTCAAGCACCATCTTATCAATGGCTGTTATGATTACCTCTGGTTCCGTTATTTGTACAAAGTGCCCACTATGCTTGCAAACATAGTGCGTCGCATTTGGTGTTAGTTTAAGTAACTCTTTTTGATACTCTAAATGTATATCAAACGCTGCTTGTGGTACAAATGGCATTTTTTTGGCCCCTGATAGTACCGCCACAGGAATGGCTGGAAAGTCGCCAGCTTGGGTAATTTGCAACACGGTTTCATCAATACACTCATCTTCAGAGTGCTTATATTTATCGAATAGCTTTTCAATCTTTTTTACCCCCTCATTAATTACACGAAGCGGCAAAGGCGCAGAAAACCGGCGCTGCGCGGCAATTTCTTCTGGATGAGGCGCATCAACAAACACCACACCAGACACTTCATCAGGGTATGTGCGGGCATATAAATTTGCATAAAGCCCACCCAGTGAGTGACCAACTAATAAATAAGGCGGCGTAATGTCAAGTTCGGCTAATAAGTCTCTGAGCTGCTCTACAATCACTTTGCCCGATTGATGTTGAAGTGCTTTTTTTGATTGCCCAACACCGAGTCGATTATAAAGCAATACCTCATATCTATCACTGAGGGTTGTATGCACTTGATTCCATGTATCAAACTTCATCCTAAAACCATTAAGAAAAACAATTGACGGTTTTTTAAACCCCATTAAAGCATACTCAAACCCCTGACGACTTATCATCACATCACTCCCTGATTATTTATTACTCTCAATGTCCCATAAAACAGCAGAGTATTACCAGCTTTATTATTACTATTTTATTTCTATTTCATATATTTAGAGTTTTAAACCTAAGTTTATTATTACTATTTACAACTTAAATACCGTTCGCTGTTTGAATACTTTAAAATCAAATGATGTGCTATACATCAGCATCATTTGATTTTAGCAAGTTAAGCACCGCATCAGAGTGCTGCTTTTTAGGTAATGAAATAGCATAAAAGTGCTCAAAGGCGCTGGGCAACGCTTGATACTCTTCTAAGCTACCATTTTTTAACTCATCTAATACCACTAATGGCGGTAATACAGCGCACGCCCCACTATCACGACTCAACAAACGCAACATCGCCATATCGTCTGCCTCAGCCAAAATATTTGCTTTGTATTGATTTATTGCACAAATAGAATCAAAGGCAGAGCGCACTTCTGTATTGAGTGCGGGTAAAACCCAATTAACTCCCTCGTAACCCTGCGGAAAGGGCTTGCTCGGTTTTTGGCCTTTTGGCCCAACAATTGAGATGGGTTGACGACGCAAAAGCTGATGTTGCCAAGCTTGTTGGTTGTTGTCGTTACCCACCATACGATTAGTCAATACAAAGTCAAACTCATGGTTTATCAAGCCATCGAGTAGATTCACTAACCCTCTGCTTGAGAGCTTAAGCTGTATATTTTGCGCTGCCAGTAACGGCGCAATAAGCCCTTCAACAAAGTTTCGTGACAAATGCGTTAACACCCCTATCGAAATAGATTGCTTAGTTGATACCACCCCAAATTTTAGTAACTGTTCAAGTTCATCACCGGTGCTAAATATATCTTGTGCATACGTCAAAACACGTTGTCCAGCATCCGTTAAGCGTAACGTACGACCCACTCTATCAAATAGCTTTACACCGTAGCGCTGCTCTAATGAGCGAATTTGCGTAGACAGTGCCGATTGTGACAAATGCAGCTCTTTGGCTACCTGAGTTAAGTTACCAAGCGTGGCAACTCGCCAAAAATAATACAAATGATGGTAGTTAAGTCTATTCATAAGTGTTCTCTTATTTAGAACGTTTGATTAAAATATATGTATTTTATTTTATCAAGTACATTCGGGCACAATGTGGTCACTATTGATGGAGACACCGCATGCTTGAGTATTTTGTAACTGCATTATTACTACTGGTGCCACTTGCACCAATGATAATTGGCTTTTGGTCTGGCTGGACTGTACAAAACGACACCCTTATTGCTAAAAAAGCGCTGCTGTGCTTGAAAATAAGTATTACATCCTTTGCTGTCTTGGCTGCTATTTCACTACTTTCGTCGACGAGTGTTACTCCTGATCTTTGGCGCTTAACCCCTTTAACTTGGGTGATCACCACGTTGGTACTGGGGATAGGATTTGTCGTCACGCGCTTTAGTCGCCAATATATGTATGGCGAACCCCGTCTTGGTTATTACTATCGCTGGCTTTTGCTTACATTATCGGCGGTATTAATCACCGTACTCGCTAATAATTTACTGCTATTGCTATTTGGCTGGGTGTTAATCAGCCTCTCTTTGCACAGGTTACTGGTGTTTTACCCTAACCGAGCGAGAACCCAACTCGCTGCTCATAAAAAATTCATTACTGCTCGTATCAGTGAGCTCAGCCTAGCACTGGCATTTTGGCTACTTTACGAACAGACAGGTAGCGCCAATATCACCACCATTTTAAACATGCTACAAACAGGCGGCCTCGCACCATCAACGAGTCTTACCTTAGCCGCGTGTTTAATCGCACTCACAGCCATACTTAAATGCGCACAATTGCCGGTTCATGGTTGGCTTATTCAAGTGGTGGATGCACCCACTCCAGTCAGTGCTTTGTTACATGCTGGCGTCATTAATTTAGGCGGTTATTTATTAATATTATTTTCCCCGGTTATGCAGCAAAGCCCGTTGGCAAATAGCTTACTGCTGGGGGTAGCGGGTATCAGTTTGTTGTTAAGCGCGCTTATCATGCAAACCCGCGTGAGTATTAAGGTTAAGCTTGCTTGGTCAACCAGCGCCCAAATGGGCTTTATGCTGGTTGAATGTGCATTGGGCTTTTATGAACTGGCGCTATTGCACCTTGTTGCCCATTCGCTTTACAAAGCGCATGCCTTTTTATTTGCCGGTAGCACCGTACAGCAATATCAACATGTATTACTCGCGCAGCAAAATAACCTCTCTTACACCCGATTGGCTTTAAGTGCCATAGCTGGTGGTATGTTAGCATTCGGCGCTTCATTACTGGTACATAGTGCTTGGTCACTGTGGCTATTACTCGGTATTGGGCTGAGTTTTCATATATATGCCCAAGCTTACTCAATCAAAAACCAGCTTTTGGCACTGCTAGGCTCTGTACTGATGACTGCACTCATTGTTACTTGGAAATTATTTGCCAGCAGCTGGTTTGGTTTACCCGAAGTAAAAACTGTGAGTATTTGGGCTGATATGTACTTAATAATTATTGTTATTGCACTGCTTGTACTCACTCAAGCCTTAAGCAAAAAGCAAAAAAATGGCGCAACCTCTGGTTTGCAAAATGCCTTTTTTGCAGGCTTGTACCTTGATGAGTGGTTTACCCGCTTTACCCAACGCGTGTGGCCTATCAACTTAACACCTGCGAATATAACACACTCACATAATGCCAAATAAGGACTTGACGATGAATACTGCGTTAAATACAGCACACTTATCAAAAACGCCTGCGTTGCTTGAAACACTGCAAAACGTCAGTCTACAAGTTGCACCGAGTTGGCCGCTTGATCAAATGATAGCCGTTAACCCTTACTGGCAAATGCGTGATATGCCCATTGAGCAAGTAGCAACTCAACTCAAAGCCACCAGCAATATAGACTTACTTTGGCCCTGCAAGCATTATGTAGCGCAATATCATAAAGGTCACATTTCAACACAGGCGATAGAGCAAGCACTACAAGCTCATCCAACGCTTAATCATTTAAGTGTTAGTCAGTTTGTTATTGAATCAACCAACACCGCGACACTTGAGCGCCACGATATTTCTTTTACATCTTATGTGGAGCAGCAAAGTAGCAATACTCAGTTGAGCATTTCACAAGAGTTAAACTCACATATTAGCCAATTTTGTGCATGGTATTTTCAGCACCATGACAGCCAACCATCACAGCAACTCTCTGGACATTTATATTCGCAATATCAAAACTTTGTAGCGCAAGATCAAGGCTTGTCTATGCTACTTGACATTAAGGCCCTGCATAAAAAATACGCAGCCTTGCCTGAGTCTGCCCAAGCACTTATCAGCCAATGTGAACGGGCTTTTGAACTATCCAATAAAGCATGGCCTTATTACGCGCAAAATTTATTGTTGCAGCTAAATGGTTGGGCCAGCTGGGTTGCCTATCTAAATTGGCAAGCCAACCTGTATGGTAAACCAGCCGCATGGCATTTAGACCTGATTGCAATTAAATTAGGCTGGGAGCTGGTTTTATTTGAACACCTGCAACAGCAAGACAGCGCTGAATTTGTTCAAACTAACCAGCATTGGCAATTTGCGCTTGAGCATTTTGAGCCACGTTTATCGGCTATTGCTCAACATCAAAGTTATCAATTTGTTTGGTGGCGTGCCAAAGAAATAGAGTATCAAACAGCGCTGGCTAAAAAGCTGCAAACTCCAGCGCCTCAAAACCCCCAACAAAGTACGCAACTACAGGCTGTGTTTTGTATTGATGTGCGTTCAGAAGTTTTACGTCGCCATTTAGAGCGACAAGACGCACATATTGAAACACATGGGTTTGCGGGCTTTTTTTGGCCTACCTATAGAGCTTAAACTAAAAGATAACCCTTTAAAGCGACCGCAACTTCCGGGATTGCTCGCACCAGTGCTATCAGTATCCCCGATAAATACACCACATTCGCTAATTTCATCTGGCCACCAAGCTGGTAGCTGGGATCAGGTATTTAAACACCCAGCAAGCTCTCTACCAATCGTTGAAAGTGCTGGGTGGCTGGCATTGGTCAATATTATTAAACGCACTGTTTATCCAAAAAAATCTAACAAGGTACTGTGCGCGGTAGGTCAAACTGATGACTGGCTAATAGAGCAAGAGGGACTTGAGTTAAGCACGGCACAAAAAGCAGATTTAGCACAAAAAGTACTGCACTTGCTCGGCTTTAAAACCTACGCCCCTGTGGTGCTTTTGGTAGGTCATGCCAGTCACAACGAAAACAACTTACATGCCGCAAGTTTAGATTGCGGCGCATGTGGTGGCCAAAGTGGTGAAGTAAATGTACGCGTGCTGTGCGCGCTGCTAAATGATGAAAATGTGCGTAACGAGTTGGCTAACAGGCATGTTGCCCTACCAAACACTACCCGTTTCACTCCCGCGATACACAATACCACCACGGATGAGGTAACCTTGTTATCGCAAGAAAGAGAACAAATAAGCCAGTGGCTTAACCAAGCTACCATCGCCACTCAAAAAGAGCGTGCGATAAGTCAATCACAAGCTAATGAGCAAGATATACAATCGTTACCGCACACACTAAACCGCCGCCAACTTGATTGGTCAGAAACGCGCCCAGAATGGGGGCTTGCAAATAACAGTGCATTTATTATCGGCCCGCGTGAGTTAACGCGTGCCACAGATTTTAATGGCCGCACATTTTTGCACTCATATGACGAATCTCTTGATACAGACGGCAGCACCCTAGAGTTACTACTTACCGCGCCGATGCTGGTCACCAACTGGATAAATATGCAATATAATGCCTCGGTCACCGCACCAGATAAACTAGGCAGTGGTAACAAAGTGCTGCATAACGCGGTAGGTGGGCATATCGGTGTATTTGAAGGACAAGGTGGTGACCTAAGAGTAGGTTTGCCTTTGCAATCAGTACACAATGGTCATAAATGGATGCACGAACCGATGCGACTCACCGTGGTCGTACGCGCATCTAAAACCGCCCTTGAGCACATTATTAACAAACACCCAGATGTGAAACAGCTTATTGATAACGGTTGGATTTACTTATGGCAATGGTCAAATACAGGCCTGCAACAATGGTCTAATGGTAAGTGGAAAGTGCGTTAAAATAACACTATCAGCAGCGCAATAAATATCAGGTATTTATTGCGCTGCTTGCTCTCAATCAAATGAAAAAAACGAAGTTAAACACCCTCGTGTATCGATTATTTTTTTAGCGATGTTAAGTCATCAATAAGGTCTTCTAGCTCTTCAACTAAATGACGGCGTTGCTTATCAGACATACTACTGAAAATATCAGCTAAAAATTGGTAGTCATGTTGCCTATTATGGGCAATGCGCTGTTTTAGCTCAGCAGATCTCAATTGTTCTGGCTCACTCAATAAATTTAATAACCTTGCTTCAAATTCTTTATCTCTATTTGGCTGCATAAACAAGGCCTTGAGTTGCGCTTGATAGTCAATCCTATATTGATACCACAATTCAGCAGTTGTCATTTGCTTATCATACAATGTGACAATCATATTTTCTTGCTCGTCACTTAAATTACCTAACCAGCGCTCTAAGTTATTTTCTCGATTTTTCAACCAACGCTTCTTGCGCTTTTTAGCTGAGCGCTTGTCTCGTTTTTCTTTGCTGTCTAATTCTGATTCAGCCAACTGTGCAAACAACTCAAGTGCTTGCTCTTGAGTAAGCATGGGTGCCATGGCCACCAAGTCAGGTGTTAATTTATCTCTTAGTCGAACCCAGTGAGAGCGCATTTTATTTTGCAGGTTTTCAATACGCTGTGCCGAGATATTACCCGTTTCGACATCCGCTTTTATTTCATTTAGTTGAGCCACATACTTATCTAGTTCTTCACTTTTATGCCAGCTTAACCATTGCTGCAAATGCTCATCAAAGTGCTCCTCTTGCTCATCTGTCAACGAAATATAATCATCTACATACCAATAAGTCAGCCAGTCTGCATTGCGATAGGCAAACTTTGTTGAGCACCCTGCAATTGAGAGTAACGCGAGCAATATTATTATTTTTTTCATTTTTAATCCTCTAAAGCACTTAATGGCTATTAGTCTATACCTGTGCTTTGCAAAAACGGATTAAAAAAATGTCTACAAATATGTCAATGCAATACATTTGGTGTTTATCACACTCAAATATGCTTGCAAACTCACTGTTTGTAGCGATTATTGCAAAATATAGTGAGTACTTTTTGTTACAAATGCCTTATTGCACACACTTAAATGACTTTAATGCAGCCAAAGCCTGTGATGCTTTTTCAGTTTGTACAAAAATATGGTCATGATAAAACCCAGCTATAACATTTGCACTGATATCATAGCTTGCCAATTTATTTGCAAAAGCAGCGGTTAGCCCTACGGCATCTAGGCTTGAATGGACGCTTAACGTAATACATTTAAATACCGACTCATAGGAGTAATTAAATTGATCAGCCATAGATTTGGTAACTACCAGCGTCATGCCTTCTTGCTCCAAAAACATCGCCTTTGGGCTTAATTGTGCGGCATCGCCATATTGACCACCGGCAACACTAATAAACACATACTCCTCATCCAAAAGCTCAGGCTCCATGGTGCTAAGTAATATGGCTAAGTTAGTTTCTCCTGACATTACGACCTCTATTTGTTCATTAATTTTTTAACTACGTAATAATTACGCGTGAATCCTCAATAGCCAGTCAGCTCAGCGTACCCTTTTCCTTCAAAGCCACCCGTTGCTGTCACACGTCCTTCCCAATATGGAAATATCAGCTTGTTTCGCGCATCTTTTGTTACCGTTTCAATAACGATTGGCTTGTGACCTTTTAGAGTAACTTGCCATTTACTCGGATATTGGCTGCCATCAAGCTTAATATGTTCAAGTACTGACAAGGAAATATGCGCTTTAGGGATAGCGCTAGTCTGACCATCTTTTGCTATGTGTGTGCCACTACAATACTCATAATTTTGCGCTTTGCCGCGAATACAAAACAACATTAAGCCCTGCTTATTTGGTGTGTCACTGACCAAGCTAAACCAGTCCCAACCAAGCTGCTGCTTATCAATTAAACTGGCTGACCACTCTCTGTCATACCAAGCGTTGCCAGTCACTTTATACGTCTTTCCGGCAAAGGTTACACTGCCATTAACGTCTAAAAACGGGTAGCTAAAATAATACGACGCATGGCCACTTTGCGTTTTTTGACTATAGCCTTGCTCTCCATGCAAGGTAATTGGGCTGTTACTTAATGATAAATCAACGCCCTCCCCCTCATACACAGCTTGTAGTCGAAGGGGTAAAAAGTCATCACCTACACTGCTTAAATGCCAATCATCAATTTTGGCACTAAATGGCACGCTGCTTATTTGCGCTTGCTGTGCACGGGCAAAGCGTTCATAGGCTTTATGCTGTTGTTTGTGTTGAACGGCAAAATGAGCAAAATACAGATTATTATCCCACCAAGGGGAATTTATTTTACTTGGTAATAGCGCGCGAAATAACGTCCATTGCACACCAAAGCTCTCACCACTTTCGCTTTGCAAATTAGCGGTTACATACCACCACTCAATACCTTGTTCCACATGCGGGCCATGATCTTTAGGAAACACCAAAGGCAGGCCTTTTTTAACCACAGCTCCCTGCGCTGAATGCCAAGCATGCTGGTTAGGTTGATTTGGTTGGCATGCCCACAGTAATACACATGGCAATATTAGCCACAACTTCGAAACCATATTATGAGCGCTCCTTTGCACACAGTTGCGTTAATCTAGCGACAGGCAAGTACGCGCATGCCACAGCGACCAACACCAGCGTTAGGCAGGTTAAAAGTAGTGCGCCCACATCTAAGCTAAAATAAATCGTCCAACCGAATGCTATCGGCATCACAAACTCCAGTAACGCCATGCCTAATAGTAAACCTAATGGAATCGCAAAACAGGCCGTAAATAAAACAATACCCGCCGTTTGTAGTAGCTTCATAACCAGCATTTGTTGGCGTGTTACCCCTAAATTTCTAAGCACCACGAGCTGCTTTAATTGCTGTGCACTGAGACTAAGTAGGCTGGTGCATAAACTTGCCAGTGCAATGGCTAAAATAAAGCCATTGAGCGCTTTAGTCACGACAAACGTGTCGTCAAATAATGATTTGGCAATGCTTTTAAAGCGCTGATTAGGTGTAATTTGTGTGCTTTCAATATGCAGCTCATTGACAAGATATTCACTAAACTGGGCAACAGAAGTGGTACTAGCAAGCTTTATTGCATAACCATAAAAAACGCTATGTAGGCCACTTTCTCGCATTCGCGTTTCAAGCGTTAACAACGACATGCTTGGGTTACCATAATCGTAAAAAAAACCGCTAACACGGCAAGTAAAATGTTGTTCATTTTGTATAAATGTCAGTGTTTTACCTAGTTCAACACCATATTTAATTGCACTTTGCTCATTAGCTAAACAACCATTGTGTTTGAAGTGCTCTATGCTTACCCGCTCACCCGTTGTCATCGAAATATGTTGATAAAACTGTGCGTTTTTACCATAACTGGCCAACTTGGTTGGTTGAGTGCCCACTCGCCCCTCGCTTTGCAAGTAACTACTCAATAGTGCAACCTGTGAATGTGCTTTTAACTCACTAACAAGGGCATTATTTTGTGCTTTTAGAGGCAAGTAAATATCGGCGCTGAGTTGTTTTTCTAAGTGTGCATTAAGCGTTTCGCTAAAGCTTTTTACCATCACTTGCATACCAATGGCACTACCCAAGGCCACTAAAATTGCCACAATAGCGATATGTAAATCTTTAAGATGTGTGCGAGTATCAGCATGTAACCATTGATAAAGTGGGTTAGTTAGCGAAAGAGGTATCCAAAGCAAAGCCCTTAAACATTTTGGTACTAACAATACAAACAACAGCATTAAACACAAACATAATGCCAGCGCTTGAAACTCAGTATGTGCAAACAGGCTTAGCCAAATAAGCAACGCAGTTATAACCACTAATATCAGGTAAAAAAAAGCGTTACTTTGTTGTGCAAAGCGCCTAGTTTGCGCCACCAACATCACAACCAATGCCATTAAATTAAGAGCAAACCCCAGTAATACATTAAACCACTGCCAACTAACAACCAATGCCTTATCAAGCTGATATAATCCAACTAAAGTGCGATTAACATCAATAACCAGCGCATTAGCAATCACAAAACCACCCAATGTACCCAGCAAAGCAGTTAGCAAACTCAAAGCGACTAATTCAATTGCTAGACTGACTGATATACCGAGTTTGGTACACCCCAATAAATGCATTTGTGTTAGCAGTTTTTCTCTTGCACTGAGTGTCAACTTAATTGCATTAAAGCTTAAAAATGCCGCCACCACATAACCTAACATGGCTAATGCACTTAAATTAAAAAAGAAAGCTTGAGATAACACATCAAAATTTTGCTGATCAGCACGTACTAACTGAGCTTTGCCATCAAGCAGCTTTTTAGCAACAGCGGCTTGTTCTTGCGATAAATCTGACAGCTCAATGAAACTCAGCTTTCCTTGAGCATTTAGTAGTTGATCCGCATAAGCAATATCAGTAATCGCCCAAAGCCCTATGCCCTCTTGAAAACGAATATCAGGTTGGCCCTGTTTATGCTCAAAATTAAACTCAACCCACTTTCTCGAATCACTATAAAGGCGAGGTTTAAACTGCGAGTCTACTAACAATGTTGATAAAGAAAACTCGGCATCAGGTTGCCCTTTACCTGCTTGTTGCTGCAATTGATTGGGCATATTGTTGGACATAGTTATCCACTGCAACGTATCCACCCCCTGTATCGCTATATTTTGTCCGTTTTCAGTGGTTAAATTTCCTCGTAGCACAGGCCAAGCATTAACAAAACCATGTCTGCGTAACGATAGCCATATTTGACCATTGATATAAGATTGACCAATAAGCGGCTTTACAATATGAGACACCGGGCTGTTTACTAAAGCAGAAGAGTGCTCATAACGCGTTTTTGCTTCTTGGTTTAACCCTGTAATTGCTGTGAGCAATGCGCTGCCCAAGCTAAAACCCAACACAAACAATGCCAGCAGCCAAGGGTGGCGGCGATAAAATGCGATATGTGTCGCAATAACTAATTTTATCTCGTTATTCAAACTGACCATCTCTTAGCACTTTCACATTATCAAAGTAGTCAGTGAGTTGGTGACTATGCGTTACCATTACTAAACTTATTTGCCGTGCTTGGCATAACTCCATCAGCAATTTAACCACTTGATGAGAGCGTTGCTGATCTAGGTTCCCGGTAGGCTCATCAGCAAGAATAATGCTTGGTTTATTCAAAATGGCTCGGGCGATCCCTACACGCTGCTGCTCTCCCCCAGATAACTGATGGGGCAACGCGCTTAATTTATTATATAAACCCAACTTTTGAAGTAATTCATCAAATTGTGCTGGCACTTGATCAGTAAAGTTCAAGTTATGCTGAAATAAAATATTTTGCTTTACCGTTAGACAGTCAAGTAGTTGATAATGCTGAAATATAAGGCCAATTTTACGGCGATACAATGCCAATTGCTGCTCATTTAACTGAGACAACTCTAAGCCATTTACTTTAACCGAGCCGCTGTCGGGCTTGAGTAAACCAGCAAGAATATGCAATAAAGTGGTCTTACCACAACCACTGTCACCCAATAAAGCCAAATGCTGTGCCTGAGGTACATCAAGAGTGAGTCCATTCAAAATAGTATGCCTTTCACCCCCATCAGCGCGGCTAAAAAACAAATTTGATACTTCTATCACGATATCTCCTTTAAGTTATGAGCAAAGTCTAACATCGTGCATAATAAATAAACACCTGCCTCTAAAAAGCACAATGTACATCGCTTATTAAAGCTCTTATGTGCCTATCAAAACGGTACACTGTTTGTCTCAATACAAATCACTGGTCAGCAACTAAAAAACCCCTATTGTCTAGCCCATATTATACAAACTCGTATTTCATCAAATATATAGGGCCATTGCACACGCGTGTATTAATTGTGGGAGCAGGTATCGCTGGAAGTGCTTTATTTAGATGATATTGTATTCGACTTATTTTGACCGATGAGTATCAACGTAACCTCAAAGCCAATAATGTGTAAAGAACGGCCCTCTTAATAACAACTTATCGGCACATTAACAAAGCATATAGCTCAGCTAACTATTTCTTACCTATACGTTTAAAGTCTTTATCAATAAACGCCAATGACCTTACTGGCCTTGCCTATTTTTATCACACTTGGGCAACATACAAGATTTTCCAAATCACTCTAATTTTATATAATTGGACAAAACGCCATACAAAATATTTAAGTCTATAGGTTTAGGTATGTGAGCATTAAAGCCTTGTTCTAAATAGCGATTAACATCTTCAACCATAACGTTTGCAGTCAAGGCGATAACAGGAGTTGCGCGATTGATCAGGCTAATTTCGTGTTGTGCCTGAACGCCGTCCATTATAGGCATATTGATATCCATTAGAACTAAGTCAAATTTTTGCTCTTTAAAAGCCTCAACAGCTAAAGAGCCATTGTCAACAAGCACAAGTTCAGCTTTAGTACCTTTCAACATGGTCGATATAAGTATCTGATTTATTTTGTTATCTTCTGCAACAAGCACATGCTTTCCTTTTAAATCAGGCGGGTTAAGTGACTTTTTGAACGTCATCTCTGGTTTATTTGATGCTCTAGCAAGTGGCAATATAACGTCAATCATGGTGCCACGACCAAGTTCACTGGCTAATTTTAACGAACCTTGCATCATTTTCACTAAACTCAGCGTGATAGACATCCCCAAGCCCGTACCACCATACTGCCTTGTCGTTGAAGTATCTGCTTGTGAAAATCTATCAAATATGCGTGCTTGAACCTCTGAACTCATGCCAATACCTGAGTCTTTAATGCTTATTTGAACCGCTTGCTCATTTTTATATGCAATGCAACTGAGCTTAATCTTAACAGTACCTTGATGAGTAAATTTAACCGCATTAGAGGTCAAATTTAACAGTATCTGTTTTATCCTAACCAGATCGCCAACCCAACCATCCAGATAATTTTCATCAACTGAGACGATAAAATCTATGCCTTTATTACTTATCAACGAATCGAGGTCGTACTTAACGGACTCTATAACATCCAACAGTAAAAGGGGCGCATACTCTAGTTCAATCTTATTTGACTCAATCTTCGAG
Organism: Pseudoalteromonas sp. SANK 73390; assembly: GCF_054966645.1. Classification (NCBI taxonomy): domain Bacteria; kingdom Pseudomonadati; phylum Pseudomonadota; class Gammaproteobacteria; order Alteromonadales; family Pseudoalteromonadaceae; genus Pseudoalteromonas; species Pseudoalteromonas sp. SANK 73390. Next base: position 10,463 of record NZ_ARPN01000161.1, on the reverse strand, counting down.
TAATCCAAAATATCGTTGATAATTGTCAGTAGGCTCTTAGCTGAAAAAGCTGCATTATCGAGTACTTTGCGTAAATCAGGTTTTAATTCGGTATTTTGTAGTAACTGTAAGCCGCCTAAAATTGCATTCATTGGGGTGCGGATCTCATGGCTCATATTTGCTAAAAATTCACCCTTTGCTTTAGCTGAATTCTCAGCCTCTTTTTTAGCCGCTTCTAGTTTCTCAATCGCATTAATTTTATCCGTTACATCATAATTAACGCCAATTACTTTTATCGGTTTGCCTGTATTGTCTTTAATCACTTCAGCACTGGCTTTTAATGTTCTTACGTTTTTATTTGGATGAATAACTCTAAACTCTGGATCGTAAATTGTATTTTCAGTAAGTGCTTTTTGCAGTGACGCCTTTGCATAGGTTATGTCATCAGGGTGTACAGCCTGCTCCCAATATTCGTACGCCCCTGAGAATTGGCTTTTCGGCACACCATACAACTTAAACATCCAGTCATCCCAAATGAGCTCATTTGATATGAGATCCCATTCCCACACACCAATACCAGCAGAATCGTTTGCCAGCTGCATTCTAAAAGCAAAAGAGTCAGCCTGCTCCCTAGCTTTGTGTATTTTTGCTTCCGCCTCTTTTTGTTGCGATGTATCTTGAACTACTGACCAGATAAAATCGTCACCGTTACTATCGGTTATCATTATGCCAGACAATAACACCGGAAAGTGGTTTCCTTTTTTATGAATATACTCTTTATGATATGGACCATAGCGCCCTTTTTCTTGCATATCACAAAGTTGCTCACGCTCTTGTTCTTCATACTTTCGAGGTGTTAACGCCCAGTAATCCATGCTATTTAATTCATCAACAGAATACCCCGTCATGCTACCAAACTCTTTATTCACATAATGAAAAGCGCCATCTTTCATAGCATTAATAGCAATACCAATTGGTGCTAAATTAACAAAGAGTTCAAATTTTTCTTTCTCTTGTTGATACGCTTTTTTGTAGCGTTCGATGCTTGACTGAGCTTCATCTAATAACGCTCTAGCTGCCATTAATTCAGATATATCTCTGCCTATCGCAAGTATTAGGTTCTCACCTTGTATTTGAAATGCACTTAAAGAAACTAAACACGGAAAAATAGAACCATCAAGCCGAGAATGACGCCATTGAAATAGCTGGGGTCCTTCAGTAAAAGCTTTTTCGATATACTCTTGAGCTAATACTGCTGAAGGATTACCACAAGGTTGATATTGCGGTGAAATATCAGAAGGTGAAAGGTCCAAAAAGTTGTTTTTATCTAAAACACCGTGCATTTTTACTGCAGATTGATTGCACTCAACAAATTTACCTGAACTTAGGTCAATAATCGATAATGCATCACCTGAAGTATCAAAAAGCTCTTTATATTTATCTCTTTCAAAAGACATTCTAGCCAGCTGCGTTCTTAGTTCTTTATTTTCTTGTTCCAAGCTCTTTTGGTGTCTACCTGACATATGCAACCTTGAGACTGACGTATATGATTAAAAATTTCACTTTAGTATTGTCAAGAGCACTATCTTGGTCAATATAAATTAGCAACCCTTTTATAGCATTACCTTATTTTTGGCTATATGTGTATTGAGGTATGATATGGACCCCCACAAATGACAAAAATAAAAAGCGAAAAAGGTCAGCTATGTAAGCTGACCTAAATAGAAATGTTTATTTATGGACGCAACTGTATTTCCTGTACGGTATTCTCATCAATTAGCGAACTTGAGTAATACAGTGGAATACTACCGTCTGCAGCCCATTCATTAGCAAGGTTTTGGTAAAATGGGCTACTAGGATTGCCCGATTGTCCTGGAGCATTCATCACTTTTGAGTTGTCCCACTCACCCACATCAATTACCATTCGCCAAGTTGTGCCCGCAACAGTTGAAAAGTTGCCTGTTAAGTTATAGGCATGCCAATTTGCGTTAACGGTATCCATGGAGCCTCCTCGGCTGAGGTTTTGCCATGGGTTGAAGTAGCTTTGCAATGGCGCTGGTAGTAATGGCGTAATAGGGTGAACCAACCTTGCCGCATGACTTTGCCCCCATTGAGACGTTAAATTTTCGGAATCTGCTGCACATGCCAATAAAGTTTGTGTCACTAAGTTTGTCATTTGCGCTTTGCTCAACACCGCTTCTGAATTAAATGCATTTTTTACCATATCAAGTAGCTCGGCTTGGTCACCAAAACTAGACAAATCCGCTAAATAAGCAAATGCTTCGGTTGGCACTAACATGCTGAGCATACTTGGTCGCAAATAGCGATGCCACCAAGTACTAAAAAAGTGCGCTTGGGTTGAAGATGTAGCAAGATCCTTATCCCATAGTTGCAAGTCGATTAATAACTGTTGTGCAATAGAATTTGAAATACTAGCAAGTGGAATTGCTGCAATTAGTTCTGTAGCGGGAATCGAGTACGTATCTGCTTGCAGTGCTAAGCTATCATCAATACCGTGCTCATTGCTATTATCAAGCACTTCTTCGATGCGACGAAAGCGGTAATCTCCCGCCCATTCGTATCCAATATGAAATGGTAAGCTTGATGAAAAATTCATTTCATTGGCAGAGGCAACCCACCCTTTTTGGGGGTTATACTCAAAAGGTAAAAATTCAATTGGAATGCGCCATGTCCACTCATATTTGCCATTACCCGGCACAGGCAATAACCCATCCCAATTTGAACGATACGGTACGTAACCCGCAGTCTTTAATGCAATATTACCTTGTATATCAGCAAAAACATGGTTCTCTGATGGGTTTTTAAACGCACCAAGTGCACGGCGATACTGCCACCAATTGCGGGCTTTTTGATACTCTAAACTCGCTAAATAAGGCACCATACCCGGCTCTAGCCACGCAGCTTTAATAGCATAGAGTACATTATTAGCATCATCGCGATAAATCACCGGTCCATGCTGTGTAAACTCCAACGTAACAAGTTCGTCTTGCTGTCCTTTTACTGGAATTGATTCTGTAATGGCCTCTATGTTTTGCCAATAGTGGCGATATTGATATGCATTTTTATCATTCGGGTTAAGATCATAAAAATATAAATCTTCTTGGTCGGCAGAAAAAACCGTAAAGCCAAACGCAATATGGCCATTATGACCGAGTGAAACGCCGGGTATGTACGGTTCACCAGCACCTATCACATTCATCGTGTCAGATTTTAAGTGCACGGCATAACGACCAGATGGCACTGAATTTACCCGATGTGGATCAGAGGCTAAAATTGCACGACCGGTGCTTGTATTTGACGGTGATATTGCCCAATTGTTGCTGCCAAGCTGTCTTTGTGCGCTTGCGGTCAATGCCTCATCTTCCACTTGTTGTAACAAGGCTTTTACAGCTTGCCCTGCAGGCAGTGATGTTGAGGCTGCTTGAATTTGCTGTGAAGAAAACCTTACCCCTGATGTTGCCAACGTGTATAACTTAAGCACATCATCAGGCAATGAGTCATAGCTAACTCCATCAGGTACTGCAGTGTTATGCTCAGGTTCAAGCTTTACCCGTAAAGCATCCAGCTCAAGACTAAAGTCACGGACCATTTTTGCGCGTGTCACTTCACTATTAACATTTCGACTTAAGCCATGGCTACGAATTTTTAGAATATCATCCGCATGCCACCTCGTTGGCTGATACTCTAAAAGGCTAAATTCTACAGGCAACGCCACGGTGCCCGCATCTATCTGATCAATATAGTAGTTTATTCCTGCTACAAAGCTTTCAAGGGCTGTCGCAGCGCCAAAACCATATTGCCAACGCTCATGTTTGATGTTGCCCCGAAAAAGAAATAATCGACTGGCTTTATCCTGCTCTATAAAGGCTGGGCCAAATGCCTGTGATAAAAGGCCCAACCCTTTCCTACGCCATAAATCTATTTGCCAAAGCCTTTCTCTTGCTATATTAAAGCCTTGCGCAAAATACACGTCACTGTCGCTGCGAGCTGTAATATGCGCAATACCAAACTTGTCGATTTGTATTTTTGCAGGGGCGCTTAACTGCTCCGCTTTTAATACGGTCGATTCAATTAGCGGCACTTTAGGTGCGACACTCTTATTCGCGGCAGCGGTTAATGGAAAAAACCCCATTAACATAGCAATACCTATTTTAGTTTGTCGTTTCATTCAATGTTTCTCCTTAACGTTAATGTATGTAGAAAATATGCAAATCAATATTCATACTAATTTAGATTACATATGCTTTATTAAATTAATAATTTCATATTACGGGGAGTTTATTTGCATTAACATTAAACTAAAGTAGTGGCACACCAAGCTAAGTAAATTCAATGTAGCCATGATTAAATAGATTAAAAAACCTAAAATTAACATTTATTTAAATTAAATTTTGGAAAACCACAGAAACTAATGAGTAATGAGTAATGAGTAATGAGTAATGAGTAATGAGTAATGAGTAATGAGTAATAATTTAATGTTACTTTCAGTAAACAATACTGTGTTCTACTTTATGAATATAAAAAATTGACAGTCATTAATAAACTTCACATATACCTATGACTGCAGACTCCTGTGAGAAAAACATAACCACTTAAGCGCCGCTGTGGAGTGCTAAGTGAATCAGTTTTTTACAGCAAATGACTTATAACAAGTATTGCCAACTAAATAATCTTAGGTTTGGATAAGGGTTTTAAAATAGTAAATGCTTAATAACTCGAACAAAGTATCATTCAATGAATGATACTTTGTTCAATATCAAGCCGCTTTTATGCTGTAATAGCCAGCTATTACAGCATAAAAGCAACGAAAATTAGAGGGCTAAATAACTTAACTAAGCGCTTAAAACTAGGTATTTTGAACTTGAGATTCTTTTTTACCCTTATATTCTGAGCGTAACGGGGCTTTAAGAAGGGTGGCAATGGCTAAAAAAGCGACCCCAATAATTGCATTAGTATAAAAATCAAGTGACAGCCCCACTTCAAAGCCCTTTAACAACCCAACTAATAGCATCACTATCCATGATGCAACGGGCGTAAATAACAAATACCCTAATCGGCTCATGTTTTTAACTAACAAACATGCGATGCCATTACATAAAAATGCAATCACCATCGCAACCATAAATACACCGGTCAATAAACTCAACCCGAATTGAGGCGAATCGGATATACCACTGCCAAATACTGATGTGATGAAAATCCACACAGCAGCTAAAATTAAAGCTGCACCCGCTATTAAAGCAAATCCTGCACCACTTAATGCTAATTTTGGCGCTTGAGGAGCAACACGCTTATATAGCTTAAGTAGTGCAAAGATACTGGCCGATAAAGCGGTTATTGCAGGCACTGCGGCCCATAAAATTGACAACTGGTAGTCAGAATAAGCTCGTATCCATAAACAGGCGGTGTTAACCAGCATAAAACCCCCTGCGATAAGAAAAAGCTTTGCATCCCATTGCGTAGTAGGCCTATTGTTATAAATCATCGCTTTGCTCATTGTTTGCTCCGTAAGGTTTACCTTTAAAATAATGATATGTAAGTTGCCTTAACAAAGCGCTTTAATCGTCTTAATGGGCCTATTTGAACGTTTTAATTTCATTTTTATTTGTCCAATAAAATTATACTGCTCATTTTGGACGTTGGATTGCAGGTAATGTAAATGGCAAAGTATTGGCTGCTTCAAAATCCTTCTCTAAACTTGGTATTAGGTCGTGCTTATCTTTGCTGTTTTTTACAGCTGTGAGTGATGGTTTAGGCAAGGCTTCCCTGCAAAAGTTTCGTCGCACCGTTATTCTATCTGTGTTAGCCAATAACGCTGAATAAATCGTCAAAAAGTGAACTCCACCTAACTACAATACATAGTAAGAACAAACGAAATAAAACCCAACAAGAAAAAATCAAATCTTTGATTTTATTAAAAAATAAAAACATATCAAGCTGATATTCGTGAGTAAAGTAAGATTCAACCCGGTTAAAAGCATATTCTTTTAACAGTATATAATCTGAGATAATGATCTTCGTCATCTCTAATCTCAAATTGTAAGTATCATTTGTACTAAGGGCTTTAAAGGTTTAAAATACAGCCGTGCAAGTCAAAGGATATAGTACCCATTAACTTTATGTGGCTTGAGACTGTAAAGTAGTATAACATCATGAATGTATTACTAATAAAAAATTTAAGTTGAGGCCATATTCTTGAGTATTGATATTGTACCCACAGTGATTTATTCCAGCATGATGGGCATGACTATATTTGCTTTAGTTGATGTTGCAAGTAGAGATAAGCACAAACAGTCCCTCTACCTCATAGGATTATTAGCTTTATTACTGGTACATATTATTGGAGAGCTGTTTATTTATTCAGGAGCTTATCAATATGCACCTGCATTAGCTGGTTTGCAATTTCCAATTAGAATGCTGCTGGGGCCAGCCTTGTACTTTTATGCTTTTGCAACCATGTCACCTGAGAAAGCACTGCCAAAAAAAGCCCACATATTAGCGCTGCTTGGTCCTGTAATTGTCATTATTGGCATGTTGCCTTTCATTTTTGGCATCACTTCAGATGAAAAACTGGCTATGGCCAACCCTGCCACTCGAGATCCCGAGCTATTTAAAATTGCGGTGTTTACCTGTGTGTTTAGCATGTGTACGTTTATTGTGTTCACTGGTCTTTATTTAGCTGCCACATTTAAGTTGCAAAATCAGCACTGCTTACAATTAATGGAGCGATTTTCAGATATAGAAAAGCGCTCTATGAACTGGTTTAAAATAGTCTTGGTGCTGTGGGGTTTTGTATGGCTGTTCTTTTCGCTTGATTATGGCATTAGCTTTATTGGTTGGACTTGGTTTGGCTCAGGGGCTATTTTGCATCTCTTTGAAGCCTTGGTATTGGTGATCTTTTGCCACTTCGCCTTGAAACAACCCTTACTTAGCGATTCAGATAAAGGACAACCCCAAAGCAAGCAGCCACGAACTGCAACCTTAGATGAAGCAACTATGGCCCTCATTGCCAGCAAGTTAAAAAATGCAATGAGTGAAGAGGCGCTTTTCTTAGAAGAAGAGCTCTCTTTAAAGCGACTTTCAGATGTCATTTCTGTAAGTGAAAACCATATTTCAGAAACGTTTTCTCAATGCTTACATACCAACTTCTTTCAGTTTGTGAATAGCTATAGAATAAAACAGGCAATGTCTTTACTTACTAGTACAAATAAAGCGGTATCAGTAATTGCCTATGACGTAGGCTTTAACTCTAAATCTACTTTTAACACTGCATTTAAGAAAATAGCGGGTGCCACTCCTACCGCGTATAGAAGCCAAGCTAACTCATTATCAAATGAGCAAACAATAGGTTAATTCGTGCTTATTACGACAATTTATCAAGTCTAAGCTATTGATTTTCCGCGATAATGCGATAAAAAATAGCTTAGTAACTAAGCAAAATATTCGGTATCTCGTTATTCTACATGAGTCATTTAGCTCGCTAAAATGATCAATGTTTTAATAAAAACTGGTATTAAATTATGTCACAATGTTGAGAGAATATCTTTTTAAGCCTTTGAATATTAGATTTAAAAAATGTGACATTACGTAATAGCTAATGAGTACGAGCAAGCAACAGATGGCACTGATTTTTCCTTATGTGCTGGTGTTGTCTGCTAACAAAACCTTAACGAGGTAGTAAATCATATGGATAGCTCACACACTATAAAAATTAGAGCAGCCAACCCAGATGACTCTCTTTTGATTGCCACACTGCATGCTAAGAGTTGGCAAGAAAACTATCGAACTGCGATATCCAAAGAGTACTTACGCGATACTGTTTTTAACGAACGTAAACAAATTTGGCTAACTAGATTAAACCACCCAAAAATCAATCAGCTTGTTTTAATTGCACAAATCAATAATGAATTTTGCGGCTTTATTTGTTTGTATGGCAACAACCACCCTAAGTTTGGCACACTGATTGATAACCTCCATGTAAAGCCTGAAGCTAAAGGGCTAGGCGTAGGCTCAAGTTTACTATCTGCTGCCTCAAAGTGGGCACTAGCACACTATCAAACCCAAGGCTTATATCTTGAGGTACTTGCATGCAACCCCAAAGCGATTGCATTTTATGAGTCAAAAGGCGCACAGAACATAGGGTCAGGTTTTTGGCTCACACCATGTAACAACAAAACTAAAGAGTATATTTATCGCTGGAATTCGCCAGCAGATTTAATAAACAATGCTATATATTGACTATCTGCGATTGCAAGACAGTGGTTGATAGCAAGTCAAAGTTCATTACTGCCAAAATATAATCGGCAGTTGATTCCAGTACAACAGCACAATGCACAACTGTAATAGCAGTACGAGTGATGCCGAATCAAATTTTTGCGCCTTACGCAACGGCCTCTTTTGATAACAAAAGTAAAGTGATACCAACACAGAGATAGGTAATAACCCTGACAAAATAGCTAAAGAGATACTTGCTGGTGTAATGTCTCCAAACTCTAAAAATGATTGTTCTGTAAATAAATATCCCGGCAATATAAATAGCATAATATTTAATAAAATCAAACCAGTACCATACAGCTTTTCTTTATCCCATATGTATGTTCTAAATAACCCAGTCAATACAAGATATGTTAAACCAAGTATTCCAAGCGCTAAGCTAAGCCAGTAAAACACCACCGTTATTAACGAACCTTTTTGGTATGTTTTAAGGCCATTACTTAGCATGAGCTCTCCATCATCATTAACGTATGCAACGTGGGATGGCTGTGTTCGAGTAATATCTCTAAATAGATTATCACCTAATGGAAGCAGTATTTTATCTTTGCTTTGCAACGATTTTAGCGTTAAGTGGTCATTTTCAGACGCAACCCAAATAAAGTTAAAAATCATGTCAACAAATTCAAATTCGGCTCTATTATTTGGTGCCAGAAAGTAAATTCCTGTTAAACTCTCTAACTCTTGCTTTGCACCGCTAGGTAAAACGGCAGGTGCAGACGCCACAGCCAATTTCTCGATAAACAACTTATTAAATTTTTCATAGTCTGCGGTTTCACTGTCGGTGTTAATTGTGTAAAAAAAGCCTTTATTCTCTTCAGGAAATATACAAATATAAGCGCGAAAACCAAATGTAGTACCTGGATGACACATGCCAACAACACCATGCCTATCTCGAACTGCCAGCGCCAAACCATGTCCTATATTTAGCCCTGCATTATGGGCATCTGTTTTGTTAGGTAGTGATAGCATTGCCATAAGGTGCGAGGCAATAAACACCTCACCGTCCAACGTGCCATCACTTAATAAAAACGCGATAAATTTTATCATGTCCTGTGCTGTTGTTGTGAATTGCCCAGCCGCTCTTGCATACATTGGAACCGCAAGCTGTTGCACATTATTTTCGTGATAACCCATTGCCAATAATGAGCTTGCATTCATACCCTGTTGGCTCACAAATTCAAAAGTGCTGTCATCCATTTTTATAGGCTTTAATAGCTCCGTATCTAAGTAATATTCATACCGTACCGATGTTACACGCTCTATCACCATCCCAAGTAAGTTATAACCCATATTTGAATAAACGTATTGTGTACCAGGCTCAGTTCTTACACGCAACAAAGTTGGATCATCAGCTGGGAAAGCTCCCTTTAAAGGCATATTGGGTGATGGCTTCGTACTTAAAAATTGCCACATTCTGATATTGTCCAAGCCTGCGGTGTGTTCAAGTAAGTGCTTGACCCTGATAGGAGAAGTATCACACCACGGGTTAATAAAATTTAGCTCAGGAAGTAAAGATTCTACATTGGTGTTTAATGACAACTTTCCTTGTGTGATCAAGCGTAATACACCCACGGCTAATACAGACTTTGTAACCGAGCCAACATGCATCTGCGTTGTAACTTGCATTGGTTGAGAATCTGCAACATTGGCATAACCTGCAGCGCCCACCTCTATATGATTATCAACAATGGTAGACCAGCTGATCCCCACTAAGTTTTCTTTTGTTAACGCACCCGCTATTTTATTTTCAAATGTACTATTCGCTGCAGCAAAAGAAGTATTCACATAAGAAGTGAATAAAATAAATAGTAGCACTGGGTACATCACAATATTTGGCATTTTCTTCCTTATAGTACCAATTGCATTAAATAAATGACGAGACATTGCGACAAATAAATAGCTTATAAACAGGCAAAAAAATCGGTATGTCGTTATTCTACATGAGCCTTTTTAAACGCAGTTAATGAGTCATTTAGCTCGCTAGAATGATCAAGTTTTCAATAAAATTAGCATAAAAATCAAGTTGTTAACTTTGTACATTACGCTACCTACTGAGGCTCGTGCGTAAGTTCATTATATTTTATTGCCAAAGATTAATAAGGTCGCTGTGAAGCGAATGTGAAATACACATCGCAACTGACATAAACTATTATGCTGCATTGCTCATTTCGCGTAATGAATGCCTTTAA
>NZ_ARPN01000160.1:0-28424 GCF_054966645.1 Pseudoalteromonas sp. SANK 73390 | reverse complement strand
ATCAGCCTGTGCTTGTGCTTCTGCTGCTAAACGTTGACGTTCGACTCCTTCAGCTGCAGCTTGCTCAGCCTGTACTTTTGCTTGTGCTGCTAAACGTTGACGTTCGGCCTCTTCAGCTGCAACTTGCTCAGCCTGCGCTTTTACTTCTGCGGCTAAGCGTTGACGTTCGACTCCTTCAGCTGCCGCTTGCTCCGCTTTTTTGCTAGCGAGGCTTGCCTCATCATCGGTTTGTTGCTGTGATTGCTCTGCTTCTTTTTTGCCAAATCCAAACCAAGACAGAAATTTGTTCTTTTTTCCCATGCTCGCTAAATACCGTATTTAATAAATCTGATAAACTAATGATGACTCAAATTAATTGCCGTTGTTCGCCAATAAAGAGCCATAAGTATGTAACACTAACGTGCTTCTAAAGTGAAGCAACATGTTAACGTCAAAATAAATCTAAAATTAGCGCGCAGTGTATCATGTTCCTAAGGGATGAAAAATGCAGCGATGGTGATTTATCCGAGTGAAATATTAAGATTCTACGACCTGTGACACCTATGAGAAAAAAAACAACCTCTAAAGCAAATCAAAAAGATGGCATGATCCGTATTATAAGCGGTCAATTCAAAGGTAGAAAGTTACCCGTAAAAAATGTGACTGGTCTTAGGCCAACCACTGACAGGGTGAAAGAAACCGTATTCAACTGGTTAATGCAAGACACCAGAGAAGCTACCGTACTCGATTGCTTTGCAGGCTCAGGGGGATTGGGCTTTGAATGTTTGTCTCGGTTTGCAAAGCAAGCCCATTTTATTGAACTGGATAAACTAGCCGCTTCGCAACTACAACAAAATATTGCCACATTGAAATTAAGCAACGCTGAAGTAATTAACAGTAGTGCTATTGACGTGTTATCCAATAATAAAGATCAATTAACCTTTAACCTTGTTTTTGTTGACCCCCCTTTTCGCAAGGAGTTAGCTCAGCATGTATGTGAGTTACTAGAGCAAAATCAATGGCTAACGGATGATGCTTTAATCTATGTAGAAGTTGAGAAAGAGCTATCATTTATCACTCCAGATAATTGGCAAATAATTAAAGAAAAACAGGCAGGACAAGTATTATGCCGACTTTATCAACGTGACAATTAAATAGCCTTACATTTAGCTATAATTTACACTTTACATGTGGTGTTGCTTCAGATTACAATACCGCACCATTTTTGAACCACTTGATCAATATTTGATCAGCGTGAGCATTGCTCATTTATTAGGTAGGTGAATTTTTAATGCCAGTAATTAAAGTAAGAGAGAACGAACCGTTTGACGTTGCACTTCGTCGTTTTAAGCGTTCATGTGAAAAAGCAGGTATCCTTTCAGAAGTTCGTCGTCGCGAGCACTATGAAAAGCCAACAGCTGAGCGTAAGCGTAAAAAAGCTGCAGCGGTTAAGCGTCACATGAAGAAGCTTTCTCGCGAAAACGCACGTCGCGTTAAATTATACTAATCTATTTCGGTCTTGTATAAATGAGCCTTTTAACTAAGCTAAAAGACGCACAAAAAGATGCCATGCGAGCTAAAGACAAGTTACGACTTGGCGCAATACGTATGGTACTTGCTGAAATAAAACAGCGTGAAATTGACAATCGAACAACACTAGATGAAGCAGGTATTACCTCTGTTTTAGTGAAGTTAGTTAAGCAGCGCCGTGACTCTTTCACTCAGTACACAGATGCTGGGCGCGAAGATTTAGCTGAAATTGAAGCAAATGAGATTATTGTGCTTGAAACTTTCTTACCTCAGCCTTTGACTGAAGAAGAAATTATCACATTAATTGATGATGCAATTGCCAATACTGGTGCTGCAGGTATGCAAGACATGGGTAAAGTTATGGGAATAATCAAGTCTAAAGCTGAAGGTCGTGCCGATATGGGCAAAATCTCTGGTTTAATTAAACAACGATTAAGCGCATAACCCCACATACAGATTGTATGATTAAAGTGAACCGAGCCTAGCGCTCGGTTTCTTCGTCTAGGCATAAAGGAACTTCGTTAGAATAGTATGGCTGGAAAGATCCCAAGACAGTTTATAGATGAGTTGCTTGATAGAACCGATATTGTCGATCTAATCGATAACCGTGTTGGTCTAAAAAAAGCAGGCAAAGACTATCAAGCATGCTGCCCTTTTCATAACGAAAAATCACCTTCATTTACCGTATCTCGAGATAAGCAGTTTTATCATTGTTTTGGTTGTGGTGCCAATGGTAACGCCATTTCTTTTATGATGGATTATGACAAACTTGAGTTTGTAGATGCCATTGAAGAACTTGCTGCTTTACTTAATTTAGAAGTGCCCCGAGAGCAAGGTTCAAACAAGCCAGAGCGAACCGTTGAACAAAAACGTTCTGACTATGACCTAATGCTGCAAACCGCAAAATTTTACCAGCACCAATTAAAGCATCATAAAAATGCCAGTGCAGTCATAGACTACATAAAAGGCAGAGGCTTATCTGGTGAAACGGTCAAGCAATACATGATAGGTTACGCTCCTTCAGAGTGGGAATCACTGTGTCATCAAGTCGGTCGAAATCAACATCAACGCCAGCAACTGCTTGAACTCAAACTAGCCTCGGAAAAAACACCCGGTCGACAGTTTGATTTCTTTCGCGACAGGCTTATGTTCCCTATCAGAGATAAGCGTGGACGAGTAATAGCCTTTGGTGGGCGGGTTATGGGGGATAGTCAAGGCCCAAAATACTTAAACTCTCCTGAAACTCGTATTTTTCATAAAGGATTTGAGTTATATGGCTTGTATGAAGCAAAACAAAGCAACGATAAGTTAGATAATATACTCATTGTTGAAGGCTATATGGATGTTGTAGCACTGGCAGAACAAAATATTACCTATGCAGTTGCAGCACTGGGTACGGCCACCACCACAGAACATATGCAAACGTTATTTAGAACCACAGAAAAAGTAATATGTTGCTACGATGGAGATAGAGCAGGTAAAGACGCTGCTTGGCGTGCATTAGAGCATGCACTCCCCTTCCTAAAAGATGGCAAGTCGTTAAAGTTTGTGTTTTTACCTGACGGTGAAGACCCTGATTCGCTTGTCCAAAAAGAAGGGAAGGTTGATTTTGAAAAACGCTTAGAAGCAGCTGACGACTTTTCAAAAGTACTGTTCGACAAACTGGCGCTAAACTGTGAATTGACTAGCGATGCAGGTAAAGCGAAGCTTTTAAGCGATGCTTTACCCTTAATAAGTAAATTACCCAGTGAATTTTATCAAGAGAGCCTACTAGAAAAACTAGCGCGCCTGATAGGCAGAACAACTGAGCAACTATCAGCCAAGTTAGCAACGCCCAAACAGCTGCAAAATATTGAACGTAAGTTTAAAGTAACACCTATGCGACGTGCAATTGGCTTGCTAGTACAGCACCCAAAACTTGCATCAAGTATTGAGCACTTGCCCGAACTGGCACAAATGAGCATTCCAGGCATTGAACTATTACTAGAGCTACAATCTGTTTGTTTAGAACACCCCAACTATACAACAGCTCAGCTACTTGAATATTTCAGAGAAAAGCCTCAATACCAAGCATTAAAAAAATTAGCCATTTGGCAACACGAAATAAATGAGCAAGCACTCACCGAAGAGTTCCAAAATACCTTTCAATTTATTGAAGATCAGTGTTTAAACTTTAGGTTAGAGACCTTATTTATAAAAGACAAAACACAGGGCCTTAACAACGAAGAGCGACTCGAATGTGCACTATTAATGCAAGCGTTAAAACGATAGAAGAACTAGTCAAAATCAAATTTTGCTGTTATAATGTTCTATTCACTGCGTCATGCAAATTGTTCGGTGTTTTTCGCTGGCGCCTGTTGTATCAACTTATCAGAGTGGAAGCATAAATCTCTATGGATCAATCTCCTCAGTCACAACTAAAACTTCTGATTCAAAAAGGTAAAGAGCAAGGGTATTTAACTTTTGCAGAAGTTAACGATCATCTTCCACAAGACATAATAGACTCAGATCAGGTAGAAGACATCATTAGTATGATCAACGATATGGGTATTAAAGTTGCTGAAAATGCACCTGATGCCGATGAATTGATGATGCAAGAAACTACTACCGATGAGGATGCTGCTGAAGCTGCTGCTGCTGCACTTGCTACGGTTGAAAAAGAAATCGGTCGCACTACTGACCCTGTGCGCATGTACATGCGTGAAATGGGTACTGTTGAGCTATTGACTCGCGAAGGCGAGATAAAAATAGCAAAGCGGATTGAAGAAGGTATCAACCAAGTTCAGATCTCTGTTGCAGAGTACCCAGAAGCAATTACTTATTTGCTTGAGCAATGGGATAAATTTGAAGCCGAAGAGATGCGCTTAAGTGATATCGTTTCTGGCTTTTTCGATCCGAATGCGGAAGAGACTCAAATCTCTGCAACTCATATCGGTTCTGAGTTAAGCGATGAAGACTTAGCTGATGAAGATGACGAAAGCGAAGATGATGAAGATGATGAAGAAGCGGATACAGGCCCTGATCCTGAAGAAGCTCGCATTCACTTTGAACAGCTTCGTACATTGTACACGCAAGCGCGCGCAACTTTTAATACAAAAGGCCGCTCGCACCCTGATTCACAAGCTGCAATTCATGAAATCGGTGAATTATTCCGTACTTTTAAGCTAGTACCTAAACAGTTTGACCGCATGGTTAATAACATGCGCGAAATGATGGACAGAGTACGTGTTCAAGAACGCATCGTAATGAAGCAAGCGGTACAAATTGCCAAAGTACCAAAGAAAACCTTTGTAAAGCATTTTGCTAACAACGAAACAGATATGGCGTGGGTTGATGCTGAAATAGCAGCCGGTGAGAAATATTCAGATAAACTGTCGCAAGTGAAACCTGAAATTGAGCGCTGTATCAACAAGCTAAAGGCTATTGAAGAAAGCACTGGCCTTACTATCGAAAGAATTAAAGATATCAACCGTCGTATGAGTATTGGTGAAGCGAAAGCTCGCCGAGCTAAAAAAGAGATGGTTGAGGCCAACTTACGTCTGGTAATTTCAATTGCTAAAAAATATACCAACCGAGGCTTACAGTTCTTAGACTTAATCCAAGAAGGTAATATCGGCTTGATGAAAGCGGTTGATAAGTTTGAATACCGTCGTGGTTATAAGTTTTCAACTTACGCAACTTGGTGGATCCGTCAGGCAATTACTCGCTCAATTGCTGACCAAGCACGTACGATCCGTATTCCAGTGCATATGATTGAAACAATCAATAAGCTAAATCGTATCTCGCGTCAAATGCTTCAGGAAATGGGCCGAGAGCCAAACCCTGAAGAGTTGGCTGAGCGTATGTTAATGCCTGAAGATAAAATTCGTAAAGTATTGAAGATTGCTAAAGAGCCAATCTCTATGGAAACACCAATTGGTGATGACGAAGATTCGCACTTAGGTGATTTTATCGAAGACACTACCATTGAGTCACCAATTGACTCAGCAACGATGGAGAGTCTTCGTGGCGCAACCAACGAAGTATTGGCAGGCCTTACAGCACGTGAAGCTAAAGTACTACGTATGCGTTTCGGTATTGACATGAACACCGACCACACGCTAGAAGAAGTAGGTAAGCAATTTGATGTAACACGTGAGCGTATTCGTCAGATTGAAGCTAAAGCGTTGCGTAAATTACGCCACCCTTCTCGTTCAGATCTTCTGAAAAGCTTCTTGGATGTAAAAGGCTAACAGCCCTTTAAATTCATGATAATTGATTAAAGGCCGCAACTGCGGCCTTTTTAATAACTAGCAAATTTAGGAAAGCTCATGGCTTGGATCCAAATCCGCATTCACGCTAATAAAGAAACCGCCGATAACCTCAGTGATTTACTGCTCGATGTTGGCTGTTCCTCTGTCACCTTTATGGATGGCAGCAATAACCCTGTTTATGAACCAAAGCCGGGAGAGGTTATTTTTTGGCCCGATACCATAGTTATCGGCTTGTTTGATGCCGCACACGATATGGACGTAGTAGTCGCCTATTTAAAAGCAAATAGTGAGCATTCACTGACTTATAAAATAGAGCAACTAGAAGACAAAGATTGGGAACGCGAATGGATGGATAACTTTCATCCAATTAAATTTGGTGAGCGTTTATGGATATGCCCTAGCTGGCGCGATATTCCCGACCCAGATGCCGTTAACGTATTACTCGACCCTGGTTTGGCTTTTGGGACTGGTACACATGCAACAACCGCACTTTGTTTAAAATGGCTAGAGAGTCAAGATTTAAGTGGTAAAACTGTAGTCGATTTTGGCTGTGGTTCCGGCATTTTGGGCATTGCAGCAATTAAACTAGGTGCTCAGCGCGTAATTGGCATTGATATTGACCCTCAAGCCTTAGCAGCCAGTCTTGATAATGCACAACGTAATGGTGTGGCAGAGCAATTAGAAGTGTACTTGCCTGAAGATCAACCTGAATTTAGTGCTGATATTGTCGTTGCTAATATTCTTGCACAACCACTCAAAGAGCTACACGAGATCATTTTGAGCTTTTTAAAACCTCACGGTCAAATAGCCATGTCGGGGATTTTGGCTGAACAGGCGCAGTCTGTTGCCGACGTGTACGCGCCTTTTGTTAAGCTTGACGAGATTGCTCAGCAAGGCGAATGGACAAGGGTCAGTGGCAGCAAACCTTAATATTTACACATATACTCATCGTTGAGTTAGTAACTTGTAACAGCTAAAGCCTGTATTTAACAGGCTTTACTGTTTTTTCACAGTGGAACAACCGTATTATTTTTATACACCCCCTCACTCACCTGTTTAAAAATCACACAAATAAATCATTGACTCAAACTGTTATAAAAAGTCAACCCAAAAAGTTCAAAAAAAAACAATAATGTTCAATTTATAGCCTTTGATTTTTGCGAAAAAAACCGTAAACTTAGCGCCCCTTGAAAAGAGGCAGATTGAACAACAGTGCGTATTGGTCCATACCAACTAGATAACAACATTATTGTGGCCCCAATGGCTGGGATCACTGATAGACCTTTTCGACAACTATGCCGTCGATTAGGCGCAGGTTTAGCCGTATCAGAAATGATGTCGTCAAATCCAAAAGTATGGAAAACAGATAAGTCGATGAACCGAATGGATCATAGCGGTGAATCTGGCATTCGCTCTGTACAAATTGCAGGTGCCGACCCAGCTTTAATGGCACAAGCAGCACAGTTCAATGTAGCAAATGGGGCGCAGATCATAGATATCAATATGGGCTGCCCTGCAAAGAAAGTGAATAAGAAACTAGCAGGCTCTGCACTGTTGCAGTATCCCGAGTTAGTTGAGCAGATAGTTCAAGCAGTGGTTAACGCTGTCGAAGTACCTGTGACACTAAAAATCCGTACGGGTTGGGATACACAAAACCGCAACGGCGTTGAGATTGCTAAAATTGCTGAACAAAATGGCATAGCCTCCCTAGCTGTACATGGTCGCACTAAAGCGTGTATGTACAAAGGTGAAGCTGAATATGCCACGATAAAGGATATCAAACGTTCAGTGACCATACCTGTCGTCGCCAATGGAGATATTACATCTGCGCAAAAGGCTAAACAGGTATTAGATTATACGGGCGCAGATGCCATCATGATTGGTCGAGCCGCCCAAGGTCGCCCTTGGATATTTAGGGAGATAGACCACTTTTTGCAAACTGGAAAACAACTACCTACACCAGAGATATCTGAGGTACGTAGTATTTTGATGGAGCATTTAACCAATCTTCATCAGTTTTACGGTGAGCCAATGGGAGCGCGTATCGCACGCAAGCATGTATCATGGTATTTGCAGGCCCATGACCAAGCAGGTCAGTTTAGGCGAGTATTTAATGTTCTTGAGATGCCCAATGAGCAAATCGATGCATTAGAACAATACTTTGAAACACTAGCAGCTAACTAAGAAAGAAAGAGACATAATGATGTTTGAACAAAATGTGACTTCTCCATTTATTACTAACGCTCATGTTCAGTCACAAGAGAAACCGCAACCTTTACGCGATGCAGTAAAAAAAGCTGTTCATCACTATTTAAAGCAACTTAACGGTCAAGACGTACAAGACGTTTACGATCTTGTTCTTTCAGAGCTAGAAGCGCCATTGCTTGAGGAAGTAATGACGTATACTCGCGGTAACCAAACTCGCGCTGCGATCTTACTTGGTATCAATCGTGGTACGCTACGTAAGAAGCTTAAAAAATATGGTATGAACTAATCTGTAGATTTAGTTTATAACGTTTTGAAAAAGCACCTTAGGGTGCTTTTTTATATCTCTGCCCCTTTATCTCTCAATTTGCATTCAAGCTAACATCTTGCGCACACTATAAATTAAAGAATTCTCAATTTCACAATACGGTTTATGATCGTTTTCTTACGTAAATTAAGCTAAAATAGCGCCCTTCTAAGCTAGCCCTTAACTTATCATTGAGGAAACCTAAACCATCATGGATATACATCGTCCAATTCGTCGCGCATTATTAAGCGTGTCAGATAAAACCGGTATCGTTGAACTTGCCCGTGCTCTAAACACATATGGCGTAGAAATTCTTTCTACTGGCGGTACATTTAAACTATTAACACAGAACGGCATTACTGCCACGGAAGTATCTGACTATACAGGTCACCCTGAAATTATGGATGGTCGTGTAAAAACGCTGCACCCCAAAGTGCATGGTGGCATTTTAGCACGCCGTGGCCAAGACGAATCGGTTATGGCTGATAATGACATCAGTGCTATCGACATGGTTGTAGTTAACTTATACCCCTTTGCACAAACTGTTGCAAAAGCTGACTGTAGCCTTGAAGATGCGATTGAAAACATTGATATTGGTGGCCCAACCATGGTTCGTGCAGCAGCTAAAAACCATAAAGACGTCACCATTGTCGTCAATGCGCATGACTATGACCGCGTTATTGCTGAGCTAAAAGAAAACAATGGTTCAACCACTTACAATACGCGTTTTGATTTAGCAATTGCAGCGTATGAGCACACAGCTCAGTATGATGGCATGATAGCGAATTACTTCGGCAACATGGTGCCTGATCATACCGAAGCGGGTGCTATTGATACTAAATTCCCTCGCACAATCAATATGCAATTCACTAAAAAACAAGATATGCGCTATGGCGAGAACTCTCACCAAGATGCTGCGTTTTATGTTGAAAGTGACCTACAAGAAGCCTCTGTAGCTACTGCAAAGCAGCTACAAGGTAAAGCATTGTCATTTAATAATATTGCAGATACTGACGCTGCACTTGAATGTGTTAAAGAATTCGATGCGCCCGCTTGTGTTATTGTAAAGCATGCCAACCCATGTGGCGTAGCAGTTGATGAAAACATCCTAGCGGCATACGACAGAGCGTTTAAAACTGATCCCACCTCTGCCTTTGGCGGCATCATAGCGTTTAACCGTGAATTAGATGCAGACACGGCAGAAGCCATTGTGGCACGCCAGTTTGTTGAAGTGATCATTGCACCAAGTATTTCAGATGCCGCAGCACAAATTGTTGCAGCAAAGAAAAACGTTCGCGTCTTAGCGTGTGGTCAATGGGGTGCGAAAACAACACACTCTGATATTAAACGCGTAAATGGCGGTATTTTGGTACAAGACAGAGACCAAGGTATGGTCACACTAGATGACTTAACCGTCGTATCTAAGCGCCAACCAACAGAGCAAGAGCTAAAAGACTTATTATTCTGCTGGAAAGTAGCTAAGTTTGTTAAATCAAATGCCATTGTTTACGCTCGAGACTCAATGACGATTGGTGTTGGTGCTGGGCAAATGAGCCGCGTCTACTCTGCTAAAATAGCAGGCATTAAAGCTGCTGACGAAAACCTTGAAGTAAAAGGTTCAGTGATGGCATCTGACGCATTCTTCCCATTCCGTGATGGTATTGATGCTGCTGCAGAAGCTGGGATCACAGCCGTTATCCAGCCTGGTGGCTCAATGCGTGATGAAGAAGTCATCGCTGCGGCTAACGAAGCCGGCATGGCAATGGTCTTTACCGGCATGCGTCACTTTAGACATTAAAAACCATTGCGCGAACCGTTTAACGTTTCGCGCTTTTTGTTTGCACTAAATTCGAGTATTGTGCTTAAAACACAATCACAAAAGTGAAGGAACAAAAAATGAAATTTGGTTTAAAAACACTTCTTGCAGCTGCTGTAACGACTGCACTCGTAGGCTGTAACGCAAACGATAGCACACTAAATAACAGCGACAATACCGCAAGCACGCTAATTAGCGCAGCACAAAGTACTGAACGCTCAACAGCAAATCAAACCCGTGACCAATATCGCAATCCAGTTGAAACGTTAGCGTTTTTCGGTTTGCAAAGTAATATGACGGTTGTTGAAATTGCCCCAGGTGGTGGTTGGTACTCAGAGATTTTTGGCTCCTGCACTTAAGGGTCAAGGTACTTTCTATGCTGCACACTTCCCTGCTGACTCTAAGGTTCGCTATTACCAGCGCTCACTCTCTGGTTTTAAAGAAAAAGTAGCCAGTGATGAGCGATTTAACGAAGTGAAAATAACCGAGTTTTCTCCTATCTCTCATTTAGATATTGCACCAGCAAGCAGCGCTGACATGGTACTGACGTTTCGTAACGTGCATAACTGGTACATGCAAAAAGATCACCAAGGCGTGTTAAGTGCGTTTAAAGCATTTAATAAAGCCTTAAAACCAGGTGGTATTTTGGGTGTGGTTGAACACCGTTTACCTGAGTCGCGCGATAGCGCTGATCAGAAACGTTCAGGCTACATGAAGCAAAGCTATGTGGTTGATATAGCCAAACAAGCCGGATTCGAATTAGTAGCTCAAAGCGATATAAACGCCAACCCTAACGATAGCGCAGATCACCCTAAAGGTGTGTGGACTCTTCCTCCACGTTTAGCACTGGGTGAAGAACAAGCTGCAAAATATAAAGCTATTGGGGAAAGTGATCGCATGACTCTAAAATTTAAAAAGCTTTAAATAGGAAAATTTCGCCATGAATGTACTCGTCATTGGCAGCGGTGGCCGCGAACACGCACTTGCGTTCAAAGCCGCTCAAAACCCGTCAGTCAAAACAGTTTATGTTGCCCCTGGTAATGCAGGCACAGCCTTAGAGCCTAAACTCACTAATGTTGACATTGGTGTTGAAGACTTAGACACTCTGATAAACTTTGCTAAAGAAAACCGTGTTGAGCTTACCATTGTAGGCCCAGAAGCACCCTTAGTGATTGGCGTGGTAGACCGCTTTCGTGAAGAAGGCTTAGCTATCTTTGGCCCAACGGCCGCAGCAGCACAGCTAGAAGGCTCAAAATCTTTTACCAAAGACTTTTTAGCTCGCCATGCTATTCCAACTGCAAACTACCAAACGTTTGAACAAGTCGAACCTGCATTGGCTTACTTGAAACAGCAAGGCGCGCCTATCGTGGTTAAAGCCGATGGCTTAGCAGCTGGCAAAGGCGTAATAGTTGCAATGACTGAAGCGCAAGCACAAGACGCCATTCGCGACATGCTTGCAGGCAATGCATTTGGTGATGCTGGCAGTCGTGTGGTTATTGAAGAGTTCTTAGAAGGCGAAGAAGCTTCCTTTATCGTCATGGTTGATGGTAAAAACGTTTTACCATTTGCTACCAGCCAAGATCATAAACGTGCTTACAATGGTGATGCAGGTCCAAACACTGGTGGTATGGGGGCTTACTCTCCGGCACCCGTGGTGACACCTGAGATCCACCAGCGTATTATGGATGAAGTGATCACACCGACTGTTGAAGGTATGGCAAGCGAAGGCAATCCTTATACGGGATTCTTATACGCTGGGCTGATGATCGCAGCAGACGGCACGCCTAAAGTGATTGAATATAACTGTCGTTTTGGTGACCCTGAAACACAACCTATTATGCTGCGCTTACAGTCTGATTTAGTTGAATTAATCGAAGCTGCTAATCGTGAAGAGCTAGACAAATTTGATATCAAGTTTGACCCGCGTGCAGCTGTAGGAGTTGTTCTCGCAGCCAAAGGCTACCCCAGTGCATATCCTAAAGGTGATGCAATCAAAGGCCTTCAAGTAAGCTATCCAGAAGGCGAAAAGGTATTTCATGCAGGTACCAAGCAAAATGGTGCAGATGTGGTGACCGCTGGTGGTCGTGTACTGTGCGCAACAGCGCTAGGCCACACGGTGACCGAAGCCCAAAAGCGTGCATACTCACTGATAAAAGACATCCATTGGGATGGTGTCGAGTTCCGTACAGATATTGCTTATCGCGCTATTGCTCGAGAGCAATAATTCAGTATCAATTATAGGCCAGTTAACAGCTGGCCTAGTTTCCATAAAAATACCTCCCCTTGTTATTCATAACACATTCGCAACATACAAAAAATTCGGTATACTCAAAGCATTAGCAAAGCGTTAGGAATAGTCATGTCACAACAATACCGTGTCGCATTTGTCGAATTAGAGGGAAGTTCTTCGGCAGAAGAGGTGGTGGCAAAATTAAGTACTAAATTAAAAATTAACCCACAAAAAGTAAGTGCCTTTTTAGCCAATAAGCCTTTATTCGCCCCAGCGGATAAAACCAAATGCTTAAAGCAGGTAAAACTGCTTGCCAGCATGGGGGTCCAAGCCAAACTAATAGCACTAGAAGATGCGACTAAAACAAGCGCACAAGAACAAAAAGATGAGCGCGTATTTGAAGCCTTAGATTATATAACGAGTAGCCTCATTCGTATCGAAGAAAGACTCGAAGAATTAGAGCAACGCCTGCCTACATCGTCAAATGAACAACATGAGCAAAATGCGCAACAATGGCAAGAAAACGAGATGCTAGATGAGTTTGATTTAGATATTGAACTGGAGCCCACAAAAAAGCTACCCACTCGTAAGCTACAATATGCATTGGCTGCCGTGCTGATGGTACTCTTAACGGTCTTGGCATTGGCTATCTTATATCCACAGTGGTTTAATTTATAATTGAGCATTTATGGTTAGCAAACCCCAATCTCCTCCCCTATCTCGTTCACAAATTCGCAAGAATATTAGAAATGCGAGAAAAAACCTAAGCAAAGCGGAGCAAGAACAAGCCGCGAAAAAAATTAAAGTGAATTTTTTTCAACATAAAAACCCACCAAAAAACGCTCGAATTGGGCTCTATTTAAGCAATGATGGTGAACTTGATACTTCCAATCTAATTCAATCACTTAGAAAAGAAAATCACCGCATATTCCTACCAATAATACATCCCTTCAATGGCACCTCTTTGCTATTTCAAAGGTATGAAGAAAATTCACCCATGACACAGAATCGCTATGCTATCTTGGAACCTAAATTAAATTGCAGTCATATTTGCCCCCTTTATGAATTAGATTATCTACTTATCCCACTTGTGGCGTTTGATAAATCAGGTAATCGCTTAGGGATGGGTGGCGGTTACTACGATAAAACTTTGGCACGCTACTATCGCGAACATATGCAAAAGCCTGAATTAATAGGTCTTGCCCATGACTGCCAGCAGGTAGAGCTATTGCCAACTGAAGCATGGGATGTGCCATTACAGCAGATAATTACACCACGCCAATTTTATCAGTGGTAAAGCACAAACTGACTCATTCTATGGTCACAATTACGATATACTCACGGTGTTCAATTTGACAACACAGTGAATTACGTAATGACCCAAGATGAAATGAAAAAAGCAGCAGCCTGGGCTGCATTAGAATATGTTAAAGAAAACACCATTGTTGGCGTAGGAACCGGCTCAACCGTAAACCACTTTATAGATGCCTTAAGCAGTATCAAAGGGCAAATTAAAGGGGCTGTTTCAAGTTCTGAGGCCTCAACACAAAAGCTTCAAGCATTAGGCATAGAAGTGTTTGAGCTTAACGATGTTGACCAACTCGACGTGTACATTGATGGTGCAGACGAGATCAATGCCAGTAATGACATGATCAAAGGTGGTGGCGCGGCATTAACACGAGAAAAAATTGTAGCCGCAGTAGCTAAACAATTTATTTGTATTGTGGATAACACCAAACATGTTGAAACATTGGGCGCATTTCCTCTACCTGTTGAAGTGATCCCCATGGCACGCAGCTATGTGGCGCGCGAGTTATTAAAGTTAGGTGGTGATCCGGTCTACCGACATGGCGTTACGACCGATAACGGTAATGTGATACTTGATGTACATAACTTGCAGATTAATGAGCCAAAGCAGTTAGAACAAAGCATAAATCAGATTGTCGGCGTTGTAACCAATGGTTTATTTGCACAGCGTGGAGCCGACGTTGTTATTACGGGGACCTCAGAGGGCCCCAAAATTAGTTAAATAGGAATCAATCATGAGTAAGGTATCGTTAGCCAAAGATAAAATTAAAATCTTGCTACTTGAGGGCGTACACCAAAGCGCTGTCGAAACACTAAAACGCAATGGCTATAGTAATATTGATTACGTTAAAACATCGCTACCTGAAAATGAGCTAAAAGAGCGTATTAAAGATGCCCACTTTGTGGGTATTCGCTCTCGCAGCAATTTAACCGAAAGCGTGCTTAGCGCCGCAGAAAAACTAGTTGCTATTGGTTGCTTTTGTATCGGCACCAACCAAGTTAACTTACAAGCTGCGCGTGAACGCGGAATTGCAGTATTTAATGCGCCTTTTTCTAATACTCGCTCTGTTGCAGAGCTAGTATTAGGTGAAATACTGCTTCTCTTACGTGGCATTCCTCAGCGCAATGCCATGGCACACCGTGGACAATGGCTAAAATCTGCCATTGGTTCGTACGAAGCCCGTGGTAAAACTTTAGGGATCATTGGTTACGGTCATATCGGAACTCAGCTTGGGATCATGGCTGAAAATATCGGTATGAAAGTAGAGTTCTATGATATCGAAGATAAGCTAACGCTTGGCAACGCCCAACAAATCCAAAGCTTAACACAACTTCTGCAGCGCTCTGATGTCGTGAGTTTACATGTACCTGAAACCTCAGCAACTAAGAACCTTATTGGCATGGCTGAGTTAGAAGTAATGAAGCAAGGCGCTATACTAATCAACGCATCTCGTGGCACCGTGGTTGATATTGATGCACTAGCAGAGTCGCTAAGAGATAAAAAATTATCCGGCGCAGCCATTGATGTATTTCCTGTGGAACCTAAATCTAACGAAGAAGAGTTTATTTCTCCATTACGTGAGTTTGATAATGTTATTTTAACGCCACATGTTGGCGGCTCGACTCAAGAAGCACAAGAAAACATCGGTATTGAAGTGGCTGGTAAAATCGCTAAATATTCAGACAATGGTTCAACATTAAGTGCCGTTAACTTCCCCGAAGTGGCACTGCCTGAACTTGCTAATCGCAGTAGATTACTGCATGTTCACCACAACCGTCCTGGGGTGCTCACACAAATTAACCAAGCATTTGCACAGCATGGTATTAATATCGCCGCACAATACCTTCAAACTGATGACACCATCGGTTACGTGGTTATAGATGTCGATAGCGATCACTCTGAAGTTGCATTAAAAGAACTCAGTGCTGTAGAAGGCACTATTCGCGCAAGAATATTACATTAAATTAAAAAGGTCGCACTTGCGACCTTTTAACGATTACTGCCCAGTCATAGACAAGTTGATATACTCTGCCAATGCCTCTGGCTGAGTATTGAGTATCGCCAGCTGCTGAGAAAAATCAGCAGCACGGGTACCACTGGGTAACTGTGCAGATACTTCTAAGCGCTGCAAACCTTTAGCAAACCCCAGCAATGCCTTTTTACTGCGCTGTGCTATTGTAATTTTCTCAAGCCGTGTTTCTAGTAATTGATATAAATTTAATTTATTTAACCCAGACACCAGCAGTAATCTCTCAAGTAACGCTGGCAACTGTCCTTGGTTTTCAAGCTTAAAATGCAACATGCGTGGCTCAACATTTTGTAGAGCATCCATCAATGCGCCTTGTGCAACTAAATCATCTGGCTGCTGGCGCAGCGACTGTGACGCTGTCATAAAATTTTGAGTATTATTAACCTGCAATAATAACGTCGCAGCAATAATATCACGCGCCACCCAACTTGCTTTTAATTCACTTAAACCGACACTATGGTCATATGCAACTGAAGATACAAAGTCAAAGTCTGTATCCAGTAATAGCGCTGGTATATTCGATACCTGCTGCTTGGCTTGTTCACTCAAACGTATTCCATTTAGTTGTACCTGAGTAAATTCACTGATTTTATCGCTTTGATAGCCTTGCAGACTAGCTTGCTCAATACTTATCACCTTACGCGCTAGTGCGTCTTTAATAACCACATTGTGCACACTCACTGTATCTTGCAAAATAGACGCATCTATACTGCCATAACTTATTTCGATACCGCTTTGCTGCTGTATTGATGCTAATTGCTGCGCCAGCTCAGTGGTAACGTTTTTGTTTACTAGGTGCTGAGCTATTCCATACGCGACTAATCCAGCTCCCAGCACAACCAAAAATACATTTCGCATAAGCAGCTCCTTAAAATAGTGCTTCAAGCGCTTCACTTAAACTATTGACACCAATAATTTCCATACCTTCAATTGGGTCTTTTGGTTTATTAGCATTTGGCACTATAGCTCGCTTAAAACCATGCTTTGCTGCTTCTTTTAGGCGCTCTTGACCACTGGGTACTGGGCGTATTTCTCCTCCTAACCCCACTTCACCAAAGACCACTAATTGACGCTCTAAAGCATAGTTTTTAAAACTTGATACCAATGCCACGATTAGTGCTAAATCTGCGCTAGTCTCTGACACTTTGACACCGCCCACAACGTTAACAAATACATCTTGATCAGCTACCTGCAAACCACCGTGGCGATGTAATACCGCCAATAGCATCGCCAAACGGTTTTGCTCTAACCCCACGGTGACTCTTCTAGGGTTAGCTAATTGCGAGTAATCAACTAGCGCTTGCACCTCTACGAGTAGCGGCCGGGTTCCTTCCCAAATAACCATTACCAAAGAACCCGGTGTCTGCTCTTCGCCTCTGTTCAAAAAAATAGCTGAGGGATTACTGACTTCTTTAAGCCCTTGTCCTGTCATCGCGAACACACCTAACTCATTCACGGCACCAAAGCGATTTTTATTACCTCGTAAAGTACGAAAGCGGCTATCTGAGCTCCCTTCCAATAAAATTGAACAATCAATACAATGCTCTAAAACTTTTGGGCCAGCCAAAGAGCCATCTTTGGTTACATGGCCGACCATAAAAATAGCCACTTGGTTTTGCTTTGCAAAACGCGTTAAATATGCAGCACTTTCACGTACTTGAGAAACGCTACCTGGCGCTGACTGTACATCGTTCATATGCATTACTTGGATGGAATCGATGACCATAATGCTGGGTTTTTCTTGCAAAGCTAATTGGCAAATGGTTTCAACGTTAGTTTCTGCCAAAGTTCGTAACTTATTGGTCGGCAAACCAAGACGATGCGCACGCATTGCTACCTGCTGCAACGACTCTTCACCTGTCACATATAGCGTATTCATACCTTGTGCTAGCAAGCACATAGTTTGTAATAAAATAGTACTTTTTCCTGCCCCTGGGGAACCGCCAATTAAAATAGCGCTACCGGGCACGACTCCGCCACCAAGAACACGGTCAAACTCTTTAAAACCCGTACTAAAGCGCGGTAAACTCTCAAGGTTAACTTCATCCAATGTTTGCACTTTGGCATCAACCATACCTGCATACCCAGCCATCGCAGCACTGCGAGGAGGCGCTTTGACAGAAGGGACGCGAAATTCAGTCACTGTATTCCAAGCACGGCATTCGGAGCACTGCCCTTGCCAACGCGCAAATTCAGCACCACAATCACTACAAACAAAGGCTGTTTTCTTTTTTACCATATTTTTAGGCACACTTATTGCTTAAAATCTGTAACTCAATCTCTGCACAATATAAATACTGCAATAGCAGACTAAGTTAACAGAATTGTTTAGAATTAATTAACTATGATTTAATATTGTCATAGTTTTGTCTTGGTATAACTAATAATAACGAATAAGCCAGACGGCTTAAACATAGATAACATAATGGGTCATTATGGCTGAAGATAAGCTACAGAAATATCAACCTCTGATCAAAGAGTTAAAGTCGCAGTTGGGCGATCCCAACTTCGATAAGATCTTTGATCAAATGACGAGCGATATTTCCAAACCCGACAAGTTCCTATTAAAAATGGAAATGTCTCGTTTGTCGCAACCCATTGCCCGCTTTATTGACTTACGCGGCCAAGTTGCTGGTGAAGTAATACCCTATGAATACGATGGTAAACAACACTTTATGGACGATTTAGCCATTGAAGTGTTTGAACGTGAAATAGCACGTCATGGTAAATACACCTTAGCAGTTTATGAAGAGGTTATGCATACCGAAAATAATTTTCGAGTAATGCAAAAAGCACAAGACAGCGAAAGCTTAGTTGAAGATATTGCGCCAGAGCAAGTTGATTCCCCCCAACTCATTCGTTTTGCTTCATACGAAAGCCGTATTGAAGAGAGAATGAACTACTCAATCAAAATATCCATTGAACTAGGTAAAGGCCATTTTATCAGAGGTACCACCTCTGATATTTCACTCAGTGGCGCTAAAATAAAAATGCCTGCTAAAGAGCGTATTAAGCAGGGGCAAATCGTGAGTATTCGCCTAATAGGCCTTGAGCAAGAGTTTGAACTAGGCCTCAAAGGCGGTATCCAGTACGAAGTAGTCGCCATTGAGCCTCTGTCAAGAGAGCTTAGTCACGTAAGATTAAAAAGAACTTTTATTGAGAACAGCAGCTCTTTTGATGAATTTTTAGATAGCTTTATTCATGGTAATAAGCGCCGCTATAAAATAAACCTCGATAACACAATGGACGCAATTATTTGTAAGGGATATGAGCAATATTACCAGCCTAGGGTTAACTCATTATTCATTTTTATCACACAAAAAGATAAGCTCTTATTGCCAAGTATTGCGTTAACTAATGAAAATAATGCCAATATTCATTATTACTTTGAAGACGAAAGAAAAACCTCTTGTTTATACCAAGTTTTATCCCAAGCTCGTTTGGAAGCCATGTTATCGCTGCCAAATGCCGTCAAAGAGTCGACACTATACTGCTTTACACACATCAAAGATGGTAAAATGTACCATTATTCAGCATTTGATTTTGAATTGGCCAAACAAGCACAATTGCGTAGTTTATTTATCGCTTACGGCGCGAACAAAAGCAGCTGGCGAACTTTTAAAGTGCAGTTAATGCCAAGCCACCATGAAGATGCATTTATACCACTCTCTTTACCAAAAAATGCGGGAAAGAACGTGGAGAAGCTAAACAAACGGCCTCCTCCACGCGCACAAAGTTATATTGATAATGTTAAATACCTCATACTGCTAACTGACATCTCTTCAGAGCACCAAAGAACAGCTTACCAAAAAGTGACATTTGATAAGCGGTTAGTCAATCAGCTAAAAGTTTTTGGTCGAGGAAAAGCCCTCAACCCACCTAAACTAGAAGTTGTCTCTTTAGAGTATGTGAATCTTCGCGCTCACAAGCGTTACTTGTATAAAACAGCCACCATTTTGCATGTTGATGGAGCCGCTGAAGTACAAGGGTATACGCTTGACTTTTCAGTAATGGGACTGCAAATACAGTTAGCGCAGCCATCGACAGTCACTAAGGGCGATATTGTTCACATTGACTTGCCTGAATTGCAAAAAATTACCAAGCAATACACCCTTAGCAATCTGCGTTATGAAGTGATGGCAGTCAGTAAAACTAAAACAACCATTAACCTTAAAGTAAGTAAGCTTACAGACTCACCTAAAACCGCCAGTGATTTTTTTAAATTATTAATCGACAGTAATAAAGACAAACTACAACCATGTAAAGAAACGCCTAGAGTACCGGGGCTTTCGACGGCACTTAGAAACATGATCACCAAAAGTGTTTGCCAGTTTCCTTTTTACCTTCACAAGGAAGCTTCACACTTTAAAGTTGGGTCAGTTGGTATAGGACTTTATCCAAC
The DNA here is from genome assembly GCF_054966645.1 of Pseudoalteromonas sp. SANK 73390. Lineage (NCBI taxonomy): Bacteria > Pseudomonadati > Pseudomonadota > Gammaproteobacteria > Alteromonadales > Pseudoalteromonadaceae > Pseudoalteromonas > Pseudoalteromonas sp. SANK 73390. The sequence goes on along the minus strand of NZ_ARPN01000160.1, from coordinate 8,364 downwards.
TCCTATTCATCATTTATTAATGCAATATCATTATGGTAAGCAAGGTTATTTAAATGTTAAGCCGCTTTTCCCTTCAGGGTTTATTGAAAACACATTAACAGAGGCTGTCAAAAAGCACAGCAGAAAAAGTAAACCTTTAAAATACAATTTATTTGTGAGCTTTGATAATACTGAAAAAGATTTAAGCAAGGCAATTAAAAGCCATTGTATTGAAAAAGGTGAGCCACAAGAGTCATTATCATTATTTTTGAAAAAAGCCATAACCAAAAATATGCTATTTGTGTTTCATTTGCATGTTTCTAAAACTGGACGCCCTGATACAGACTACTTAGCAAATGAACTACGCTATGTCAGTCATTATGCCCTGCATAAAGCAAAAGAACTTGAAGAAGGATTATGGAAAGTGACAGGAGTATGTGACTTAATAGATGTCACCGATGAACACCTGCGCACCCTTGAGCTCGATAATAAACTTATAACGGCTATGCGGTTGAGAAAACAGACTTGGTTAAAAAGCTTACTAAACTAACCTACATTTAAAAAATTGAGTGGGGTAACCCCACTCACAATCAAGTTACTTACGGCTATGCTAAATTACCAAACAAAGTTAATAATGCTATCAAAACTAAGTAAAACAATATATTGCGTTTAACTAACCGCATCATGCAGGTTGCTTCGTATGTACATCCTATATACTGTTGTTCTATCTGCTCAGCAGCTAATGCTGTAGACGTCACCACACAGCGGTTAGAAACTTTAAAATCAAGCACATACTTAAGCCAACAACTTGTGCCTTTAGAAAAATTACCGATGATCAAATAACCAAAACTGGTGATCCTAGCAGGCAACCACTCTAACCAATGCAGCATAGTCTGAAATCGTTGGCTATGGTTTATCATTTGATGCTCTGAATTTTCATCTATCGCATCAAACAGGCTCCTTGTCAGTGCATACAAAACAGCGCCCGGCGCACCTAAGAGAACAAACCAAAAAATAACTGCGCAATAATGACGAAAGTTAACCCAAACTAGCGTTTGCCCAAACCATTCACCTCCTTGTTCAAGCTCAGTGCGTTTTTGCCCCATTTGTAGCGCATACAAAGTCGCAGCTTCATTATCCCCTCGAGTTAAAGCGTTTAAATACCCCTTATAACGCGCTCGCTGGTGGGCACAACCAAAGCAAATAAGTAGAACACAGGTATTTAATACCAACTGCACCAATACCAAATCAACTATATGATACACGAATGCGACCAAAATACTGGGGACTACCAACCAAGCCATCACACCAAAGCCTGACTTAACTTCCCCCCTAAAAAGCCCAGCCGTACTGCTGCGTGCTAAATAGGTATTTGCATAATAACTTATCTGCCAATATTTGCCTCGTGCGGCAAGACGCTCAATGGCAAGTGCTAAAATAATTGAAATTAAGATCATAACATTGCTCTTTATTTGTCTAATTGATTAAAAAACTTTGACCACTGAAACGCGCTACCGGGGTCCGTTTTACGCCCTGGTGCAATATCACAATGACCCACAATTCTCTGTTTGGTGATAGCTGGGTACGCTGTCATTAATTGTTTGGTCAGTTCAACAAGCTGTAGATATTGCACCTGTTCATAGGCACAATCATCCGTGCCTTCGAGTTCAATACCAATGCTAAAGTCATTACAACGCGTTCGTCCTGCAAACGTTGATACGCCAGCATGCCAAGCTCGCTTACTAAAAGGTACATATTGCAATACTTGTCCGTCACGTTTTATAAAACAATGGGCTGAAACTTCGACTCCCTGTAAGTCAACAAAACTCGCATGCGCATTATAATCTAACGTGCCACAAAACAGCCCATCTACATAAGGCGTACCAAATTCACCCGCAGGCAGAGAGATATTATGAATAACCAATAGAGAAACCTCTTCTCCTGTGGGTCTGTCGTCATAAAATGTGCAAGGTCTTCTATTTACACCTACTAACCAATCTAATGGCATAATACAAAATGGCCTCTAATAATCATACTGTTACCTTATCAAGGTTAATATTAATTCACTAGCGATGATTGTGTAAACGCGCGCAACACAGTAAAATTTAACTTCTGCCTATATTAGCCAACACAAGTGACAATACGATGCAAAGCCAACTTATCTCCAGTGAACTCATTAGCCAATTAGTAAAACAAGCACTTAACGAAGATTTGAATCACCAATCGGCAAACGATGGAGATATTACTGCACAGTTAATACCTGAAGATCAGCAAGCCCACGCATCTGTGCTCACTCGTGAAGACTGCGTATTTTGCGGCAAAGACTTGATTTTAGAAGTATTCAAGCAAGTAGACCCAAATGTTATCGTTAACGTTTTAGTAGAAGATGGCGATACAATTTTGGCAAACAGCACCCTATTTACCGCAGTTGGGTCTGCACGCGCAATTTTAACCGCTGAGCGCACCGCTTTGAATTTTGTACAAACACTCAGTGGCACCGCCACTACCACCGCACACTATGTAAAAGCACTCGCAGGGAGTAAAACTCAGCTATTAGATACACGTAAAACCATTCCGGGGTTGCGCGCACTGCAAAAATACGCCGTAAAATGCGGCGGTGGTCAAAATCACCGCATTGGTTTGTTTGATGCGTTTTTAATCAAAGAAAACCACATCGCGGCTTGTGGCGGTATCGCTAAAGCCGTATCACAAGCCAAAGTCAACCACTTCGACAAACCCGTTGAAGTTGAAGTTGAAACTCTAGATGAGCTAACACAAGCGCTTAATGCAGGTGCTGATATTATTATGCTCGACAACTTTAGCGTGGCAGATATTAAACAAGCCGTTACTCTAACTCAGGGTAAAGCAAAGCTTGAGGTCTCTGGCAATATGACCCTTGAGATACTCAGTACATATGCCCAAGCAGGCGTCGACTTTATCTCAAGTGGTGCGTTAACCAAACATGTACAAAGCATCGACTTATCAATGCGCTTTAAGTAAAAATAGTATTATTTATTCATATTAATGACACCCTTTGCCACTAAATTATTGACAATAGTGGTAATAGGCCGTTAAATACGACAAAAGCATGGGTTGCTAATAATTTATTAATTTAGTGAGTTAAACGCTGTTTATTGAGGTATATCAAGCGCAACGATAGCGCCTTTTACCCAAAAACAGCCTATACTTACTTATACGCTAACTCAAAACCATAAAGATTTTAATATCTTTCTAACTTACACTTGTACGGTTAGACAATAATCCCTTAGGAGACACATCATGGCAAAACAACAACAGGGTGGTTTTACCCTTATCGAATTAATGATAGTGGTAGCTATCATCGGCATTTTGGCAGCAGTTGCATTGCCAGCGTATCAAGACTACGTAGCGAAAGCACAAGCTACCGAAGCAGTATCACTATCAGCTGGCGCAAAGACAGCAATTGCAGAATATAACCAAGTGAATGGTTCATTCCCTGGCGCAGCAACAATACCAACAGCCGCTAGCTTGGCAGCAACGGGGACCTACGCAAGTTTAGCTGTTACTGCTGATACCGGTGTAATCACAGTTACAATGGCAAACAATGCAGTTTCATCCCTAACAGGAAAAGTTTTTATCTTAACGCCAGTTACAACTAATAACGCGTTTAAATGGACTTGTACTGGCAATGTAGATGCTGATTTACTACCACAGAATTGTACTGTTACACCTTAAAAACACCTTTAAAAAGGCAGCTGTTTATCAGCTGCTTTTCTTTTGAATTAAGTTATAAGTGACCTCAAAATGGCAAAAAGCACTGATGACAAGTCGTTAGATACGTTTAAATGGGTCGGTGTAAGTACACGAGGTAAACGCCTTGAAGGGGAAATGACAGGTAACAGTGTTGCACTGGTAAAAGCACAACTGCGTAAGCAAGGGATCACCCCCTCAAAAGTGAAACGTAAACCCAAGCCGCTCTTTGGTTTAAAACGCACACCCAAAGTGAGCGACAAAGATATTGCAGTTACGACCCGCCAAATTGCCACCATGTTAAACGCGGGTGTGCCATTGATTCAAGTACTAGACATGATTGGCTCTGGTATTAACAATAAAAGCATGAAAAAGTTAATTATCGCTATTGCAGACGAAGTGCGAGCAGGGCAGCCTTTATCTAAAGCTTTACGCGCCTACCCACGCTATTTTGATGACTTATACTGTGACTTAGTACAATCGGGTGAGCAATCGGGCTCGCTTGATCATGTGTTTGAACGTATTGCTATATATAAAGAAAAAGCTGAAGCACTTAAATCAAAAGTTAAAAAAGCACTATTTTACCCCATTGCGGTAGTTTTAATTGCTTTGATAGTCACCTCTATTTTGCTGATTTTTGTGGTGCCCCAATTTCAAGAGATTTTTAATGGTTTTGGTGCTGAGCTTCCCGCTTTTACTCTGATGGTGATTGGTATTTCTGAAATCATGCAAAAGTATTGGTGGATAATACTCGCCCTGCTATTTTTAGGGGGTTATACCTATAAAGAAATGCTCTTTCGCTCAAAGCCTTTGCGCAATTTTAACGACCGATTGCTGTTAAAGCTCCCTGTGGTTGGGCAAATACTCGATAAAGCCGCCGTGGCACGTTATGCCAGAACCCTCTCTACCACATTTGCCGCGGGTGTACCGCTTATAGATGCCCTTGATTCAGCTGCAGGTGCTTCTGGTAATGCTATTTATCGCGACGCTATTTTAGATATAAAAAGTGAAGTTAGTTCAGGTAACCAGATGAACTGGGCCATGAGAAATACTAGTGTATTTCCAGATATGGTCATTCAAATGGTTGCCATCGGTGAAGAGTCTGGTGCATTAGATAGTATGCTCGCTAAAGTGGCGAGCATTTATGAGCAAGAAGTTGATGACTTAGTTGATGGGTTATCAAGCTTACTAGAGCCTCTCATTATGGCGGTGTTAGGGGTGTTAATTGGTGGCCTTATTATTGCCATGTACTTACCTATCTTCCAATTGGGGACGGTTATATAACCCCAGCTTGCTCCTTAAATAATAAGAATTATCATGCTTAACGTATTTCAATTAATGCAAACACACTCTTGGTTTTTACTGCTTGTTGTAGGATTAGTTAGCCTGTGTGTTGGCAGTTTTTTAAATGTGGTGATTTATCGCATTCCCAAAATGTTACAACAACAATGGCGCAGCGAATGTACACTGCTACTTAATCCACAAATAAGTAATGACGAAAAGTTGCAACAAACAGCTCCGTTTAATTTGGCAATGCCGAGCTCTCATTGCCCATCATGTGATGCCAAAATAATGCCTTGGCAGAACATTCCACTTATCAGCTGGCTTTTGTTACGTGGCCGCTGTAGTCAATGTAAAACGCCAATTGCGATGCGCTACCCTTTGATTGAATTAGGGACTGCTCTGGCCTCTTTATTTATTGCCTTTCATTATGGGCCAATACCACAAATTGCTTTATACCTTGTACTGACATGGGCATTAATTGCGCTTATTTTTATCGACATTGATCACATGCTATTACCTGACCAAATTACCTTGCCACTGTTATGGTTAATGTTATTGGCCAGTACTTTTGATATGACCATACCACCGAGCGATGCCATAATTGGCGCTGCAGTTGGTTACTTAAGCCTATGGAGCGTTTATTGGCTATTTAAGTTAGCCACCGGCAAAGAAGGTATGGGATATGGTGATTTTAAATTACTGGCTGTATTTGGTGCGCTGCTTGGCTGGCAAGCTATTTTAACCATCGTGTTATTATCTAGTTTAGTTGGCGCAATAATTGGCAGTATTCAATTAGCAGTGCAAGGTAAAGAGAAAAGTACGCCTATTCCATTTGGCCCGTATTTGGCCATTGCAGGTTGGTTAACTTTACTGTTCGGCGATATTATTGAAAGCTGGTATTTTGGTTTAATTTTAGCGTGACTATGTTATGAGCAACTGGATTTTAGGGCTAACAGGCGGAATTGGCGCAGGTAAAACAGCGGTCAGCGATATGCTTGCCAAAAAAGGCATTACCATTGTCGATGCCGATGTAATTGCCAAACAAGTAGTTGCTTTGGGGAGTGTTGGCTTAAACACCATTGTTGATAAGTTTGGTAAAGAAATCTTACAAGCCAATGGTACGCTAGATAGAGCGAAACTTCGCCACATTATATTTTCAGACTCACACAGTAAACAGTGGCTTGAGCAACTTCTGCACCCACTTATTCGTGAAGAAATAATAACACAACTGCACAGCGCGAAAGGGCCATATGTCGTGCTATCGGCCCCCTTACTATTTGAAAATAAACTCGACGTTTTATGCAGTCATACTTTGCTCGTTGATGTACCTGAGCATACTCAGTTAGCTCGCACAACTGAGCGTGACGGTGTACCTCAGCAGCAAGTAAAAAAAATTATTGCAGCACAAATGTCTCGCGCAGAGAAACTAAAGCGTGCAAATACCATCCTAAATAATGATAAATCATTAACTGAGATGTATAATCAATTAGAAATATTACACCAAAACTTTGTTTCTACTGCATTAAATCATTCAACTTGTGGTTAACTTGTACGGGCTTTATTGAGATCATAAGTTAATTTATAACAAGTTAAAGTAATATTAATCTGTAGCTGATATGTTTGAGGGCCTATGGAAAACCATTCACCATTGTTGCGTAAATTTATTACGCTTGGGCGTGTAACGCCAGAGCAAGTTAAAAGTAAGCAACGTGACGCACACTCTACAGCAGAGCTAATTTGCTTATGCAGTGGTATCAGCAGTGCTGAGCTCGCAGAACAGTGCTTAGATTTATTTCGCATCCCCTTATTCGACTTAAACGAATTTGACGTTACTCAAGTACCTGAGAGTTTAATTAATGATAAGCTAATTCGTAAGCATCATGTTTTACCATTACATAAAAAAGGCCGTAAACTCTATATCGCCGCCTCAGATCCGACAGATTATGGTGCTTTTGAAAATTTTGAATTTAGTACGGGTTTGCAATGTGATGTGGTGGTTGTCGATCACAAGGTATTAGAGAAAAAAATCGAACAGCTGTTTGACTCCTCTGGTGGCTTAGCTCTCAGTGACGATGAGTTTAAAGAATTCGGCAATCTAGATATAGAAGATGAACAGTCACAGCAAAAAAGTGACGATAAAGAAAAAGACAACGACGACGCGCCAATCATTGTGTATATCAATAAGATTTTGATGGATGCGATTAAAAAAGGCGCATCAGATTTACACTTTGAACCTTACGAGCACAAATACCGAGTACGCTTTAGAATTGACGGCATACTACATGAGATGGCAAGCCCCCCAACCGCTTTATCAACACGCCTAGCTGCACGCATTAAAGTGATGTCACGTCTAGATATCTCAGAAAAGCGCAAACCTCAAGATGGCCGCATTAAGCTAAAAATTTCAGAGCGTAAAAGCATTGATTTTCGTGTTAGCTCCATGCCGACTATATGGGGTGAAAAAATCGTAATGCGTATTTTAGATTCATCAAGCGCAATGATCGGCATTGATGCACTCGGGTATGAACCCGAACAAAAACAAATGTATTTAGATGCGCTAGATCAACCTCAAGGGATGATCCTTGTTACCGGACCCACAGGCTCAGGTAAAACCGTTTCTTTGTACACCGGACTTAATATTTTAAATAAGCCTGAGCGAAACATCAGTACCGCAGAAGATCCGGTAGAAATAAACCTAGAAGGCATAAACCAAGTTCAGATCAACCCCAAAGCCGATATGACTTTCGCCAATGCGCTCAAAGCATTTTTACGCCAAGACCCTGATGTCATCATGGTCGGTGAGGTACGTGATTTAGAAACAGCTGAAATTTCCATCAAAGCGGCACAAACTGGTCACCTTGTAATGAGTACGCTACATACCAATTCAGCACCAGAAACACTGACTCGATTATTAAATATGGGCGTACCAGCATATAATGTTGCCAGCTCGGTCAACTTAATTATTGCGCAGCGGCTCGCTCGCCGCTTATGTAATCATTGTAAAGCGCCTGAAACATTACCCAAAGACGAATTACTAAAACAAGGCTTTGCAGCTGAGCACCTTGATGATATTAGTCTTTACACGCCACAAGGCTGTGAACACTGTACTGATGGCTATAAAGGTCGAGTGGGTATTTACGAGATAGTCAAAATCACATCTGAAATATCGGAGCTGATCATGTCTGGTGGTAACTCACAAGAGATAGCTAAAATTGCAAATAAACTGGGGTTTGCCAATTTAAGAACCTCTGGACTCAAAAAGGCGGCATCTGGCATGACATCATTAAGCGAGATTAACCGTGTGACAAGTTATTAATTTTGCTATGTCGTAGATGTGTATTAAGCAAGTTTAATACTTCAAAGTAATCAGCC
>NZ_ARPN01000159.1:0-335 GCF_054966645.1 Pseudoalteromonas sp. SANK 73390 | reverse complement strand
TTCGCTTTTTTATCATCAACATATAAAACAATATGCGTATGATTGCTCATCACTGCATAAGCACACACATCAATGCAAAATACTTTGCCAAGCGCTAGCAGTTTATCTTCTACCCATTGTCTGCGGTGCTCATAACTTTTGCCTGTTACCGTATCATCACCACACAAAAAGGCACGGCGAACACACCGTGAAATGCAGTGATAGTATTTTGTATCAACCAAACTCACCTGTCTTTTACGTGCCATTGCCATGTTAGCTGCCTACCTTTTAAAGCGATAGATAAAAGATAGACAGTGAATGAAAAACACGTAAATAAAAATAGGGTGTCATGTTTA
>NZ_ARPN01000158.1:0-7847 GCF_054966645.1 Pseudoalteromonas sp. SANK 73390 | reverse complement strand
TTTTTTAGGTGTTTTTGCGCAAATAAGATAAAATATCGCCACACTTTTCAAGCATTAGAGTCGTTATGAACCCTACTCCGTGGTATAAGAATTTTTGGCCTTGGTTTTTAATGTTTTTCCCCGTAGTAACTATTATCGCTTGCGTATTTTTGGTAATTTTTGCCGTGGGCAATGGCCCAGATATGGTTGTTGATGATTACTATAAAAAAGGCAAAGCAATTAATTTAGAACTTTCTAAATTTGATAAAGCTAAAGCACTTTATCTACATGGAGATTTGCAAGTTGAAAATGACTATGTCAAGTTCGCGTTTACCAAAGGTGATCATAGTAACGTGAAAGCATTAAAAGCGTCATTTTACCACAGAACCATTAAAAAATTTGATTTCGATACGACCTTGCTACCTAATGCAAATGATGAATTCACTGCTATTTTAGAGCCAATACAACAAGGTGCTTATACCGTGTTTTTAGAGCCGATGGATGGTAGTTGGAAGCTCAAAGAAAATATTCAACTACCGACAAAACATAACATTCAAATATCTCCAGAATATAAGTAGTTGTTATGGCAAATACTTGCTTTCATTGTTTAGAGCCTATTCCTAAAGGCTTCGTTGGTGAAATTGTTTACCAAAACCAAACTCAAGGTGTTTGTTGTATTGGTTGCCAAGCCGTTGCTGAAACCATTCTTGCGCAAGGCATGAGCGACTATTATAAATTTAGGACAACATCAGCAGGTAAAGTAGACGAGCTTGTACCTGAACAATTGTCTCTTATAAAAAGCTACGACAACGCTGATGTTCAACAAGACTTTGTCACTCATCAAGGTGAGCTCACTGAGGTGTTACTCAGTGTTGAAGGCATTAGCTGCGCAGCTTGTGCATGGCTCATAGAAAAACAGCTATTAGCGCTAACAGGCGTTAATCGAGTTGATGTAAATACATCAACTCACCGAGCAATGATCATATGGGATGCTAAACAAGTATTACTCAGTGATATTATTCAATCACTTATGCAAATTGGTTACAAAGCTTACCCTTTTCAAGCTGATGATGAAGCAACCCAAAAGCAAGCTGTTGCAAAAGCTTATATTCGACGCTTAGGGGTTGCGGGTCTTATGACCATGCAAGTGATGATGTTTGCCTTTGCTATGTATTTCGGCATGTTTTCCGGCATGGAAGAAGACTTTGAGCAATACTTTCGCTGGATAAGCCTAATACTCGCCTCCCCTGTTATTTTATATTCCGCATTACCATTTTTAACCAATGCAATAAAGGGCTTAAAAGCCAAACAGCTTAATATGGACTTACCCGTCTCCTTAGCTATATTTGGCGCCTATGGTGCAAGCTGCTATGCAACTGTAATGGAGGTGGGTGAAGTTTATTTTGAATCTATTTGTATGTTTACGTTCTTACTGTTACTGGGTAAGTATCTAGAATTTAGAGCACGACTTAAAGCCAGTGAATTTACCGCTAACTTACAAAAGCTATTGCCTCTGACCGCCCGTAAAGTTACCGAGCATGATCAAGAGCATATTGTTGCTGCAAAAAACCTCAAACTTGCAGATAAGATATTAGTAAAGCCCGGTGAGACCATACCCGCTGATGGTTTAGTCATAGAAGGAAGCACCAGCGTTGATGAGTCCATGATGACCGGTGAACATTTACCTGTAGCCAAACATCATGGTCATCAAGTATTTGCAGGTACAGTCAATCATGATGGGGTGATAAGCCTTGAAATAAATAAAATTGGCCAAAACACCCTCTTAAATCAAATTATTCGCCTGCAACATTCAGCTTTAAGTAAACGACCTAAACTGGTGGAGATCACAGACAAAGTAGCGCAGTGGTTTGTTGCTTGCTTATTAGTTTTTGCTTCTCTTACCGCCTTTGGTTGGTATTCAGTTTCTCCTGAACAAGCTTTTTGGGTAACTATTTCGGTATTGGTTGCTACCTGCCCGTGTGCATTGAGTTTGGCCATTCCAACGGCGCTTACTTGTGCAGTCGCAACACTCACCAAAAAAGGCGTGTTAATCAAAGAAGGTCATGTTTTAGAAACATTAACAAAGCTCACCCGCGTTGCCTTTGACAAAACAGGCACTTTAACTGAAGGTCGATTTTCAATCGACCATACCGTGCTTATTGATAACAATTATAGTAAACATGATGCTCTGGCTTTGGCAGCAAGCCTTGAAAGGTACTCTGAGCACCCTATTAGCGAGGCATTTAGTGAACATCTGATGCACCATCACACTCTAATTGATGTGCAAGTACATCCAGGGGTCGGTATTAGTGCAAAATTAAATACCGACACTATTGCCATAGGTAAAAGCAGTTGGTTTAACGGGCATCAAAGTCAAGCACAGGCAACTTTGTTTGTTAACGAGCAAGCAGTGGCAGATTTTCACTTAAACGACAAAGTTCGAGATAATGCACATAGTGTTGTTAAGTCACTACAAAAAAATGGTTTAACGTGCCACCTACTCACGGGTGATAGCAGCAAAGCAGGCGAGCAATTAGCCCTGCAACTGTCTTTAGATTCACAGCAAAGCAGCTGTTCACCCAAGGACAAACTCCACACAGTTGAGTCTTGGTCACGCCAAGGAGAGGTAGTTGCTATGGTAGGTGATGGCGTAAACGACAGCCCTGTTTTTAACAGTGCGCATTTATCTATTGCAATGGAAACAGGTGCTGATATTTCTAAAAATGTTGCTGATGTCGTACTGCTAAAAAGTAATCTCAATGCGATTTTAAGCTTACAACAAATAGCACTAAAAACACGCCGTATTGTTAAACAAAATTTAGCAATATCGTTAGTTTATAATGCTTCAATACTACCACTGGCTGCGCTCGGATTAGTACCTCCGTGGATTGCTGTTATCGGTATGTCAGCAAGCTCTATAATAGTCATAGGTAATTCACTGAGGTTATTAAAATTATGAGTATCATCTATGTGTTAATCCCTATTGCTATTTTATTTGTTATCATCGCTATAGGGATCTTTTTTTGGGCAGTGAGAAGCGAGCAATTTTCTGACCTTGAAAAACAAGGGCATAGTATTTTGTTTGAAGATGACAAAGAGCAACATAAAAACGCCAATGAACGAGATTAACCTATTTAGCGCGTTTATAATGGGCTTGATTGGAAGTGGCCACTGCCTAGTTATGTGTGGTGGTATTGCATCTAGTTTACAACTTGCGTCTAATTCGCTTAAACCATGGCGTGTTAGCATACTTTATAATATTGGCCGTGCGTCTAGTTACATGTTTGCAGGTGCGCTGGTCGCCACTTTAGGCAGTTCATTTGCCAAGCAAAATACCACTTTTTCGGTAAGTTTAAAGTTATTAAGTGGTGTATTCATGCTATTAGTCGGCGTTTATGTTATGCGTTTGGCAAGTAGTTTAAAGTGGCTAGAAAGCGTTGCTAAAATGGCAGTATGGCAACATCTAATCAAGCTCAATAAATACTTATTACCTGTTAAGAATTACCCCCGTGTACTTGGCTATGGCATGTTGTGGGGTTGGTTGCCTTGTGGGCTGGTGTATTCAGCCTTGATCTGGACTTTACAAGCACAATCCGCTGCACACGGAGCCTTGATCATGCTGTGTTTTGCACTTGGCACAGTGCCAGCCATGCTATTGGTAGGACAATCCGCCGCGCAACTTAGCCGCTTTTTAAATCACAACCTGGTGAGATTAGGGTTTGGAAGTATTTTTATCTGGTATGGTATTTATCTCCTAATCATTGCAACCGATAAGCTAGTACATTAATCTAAGTAAAACGTATTAAAGAATGGACTTATTATGGATTTGAACAATCAACAGCGTGGCAAAAGCCAGTGCACAATCAGTTGTAATAACTGCAGTATTAGTCAGCTGTGTTTGCCATTTACTCTTAATGGCACTGAAATGGACAAACTTGATGAAATTATCGAGCGTAAAAAACCATTGCACAAAGGCGATTACCTGTTTGAATCTGGTGCAAAGCTCAATGCTATTTTTGCCGTACGATCCGGTTCATTTAAGTCATATACCTTATCAGAACAAGGCGATGAGCAAATCACTGGTTTCCATTTAGCTGGTGACTTGGTTGGGTTTGATGCTATCAATAAAATGCAACATCAAAGCTTTTCACAGGCATTGGAGACATCCATGGTGTGTGAAATTCCTTTTGACACACTAGACGAATTAGCAGGTAAACTACCCAAATTACGTCAACAAATCATGCGTTTAATGAGTAATGAAATAAACTACGATCAAGAAATGCTGCTGCTACTGAATAAAAAAACCGCAGAAGAACGATTAGCTACGTTTATTTATAACCTTTCAAATCGCTTTGGGGAACGAGGTTTTTCTCGTAAAGAGTTCCGCTTTACCATGACACGCGGTGAAATAGGAAACTACTTAGGTTTAACTGTTGAAACTATTAGTCGCTTGTTGAGCCGTTTTCAAAAAGCTGACATTATCAAAGTAGAAGGTAAATTCATTACCATCTTAGATATCACAGCACTGGCGCGTACCGCCGCTATTTCTGTTTGATCTAAAACAAAAAATTACTTGTAAACTCTTTAACCTTGGGCTAAATCAGTTACACTTAAATCTAGTTGATTTAGCTAACAAAGCACGTTAAGGAATTTGCGATGGATAAGATTAAACGCATTTTAGCCGTTATAGACCCAACCAAAGCGCAACAACACAGCTTACAGCGCGCCATTACACTTGCCAAAAAAACTGGCGCAGAAGTAACCGCATTCTTATCAATATATGATTTTTCTTATGAAATGACGACCATGCTTTCTAAAGATGAACGCGAGGCGATGCGTGATGCCGTTGTTAAAGATAGAGAAGCATGGATTGATGAATTGCTGAAAAACGTTGATGGCATTAGCATTCATAGCCAAGTCTTGTGGCATAATCGCCCGTATGAAGCAATCATCAAAACTGTTATAAAAGATGACTATGACCTTGTAGTAAAAGGCACACATCAGCACGACACGTTAAAATCCGTGATATTCACTCCAACTGACTGGCACCTAATACGTAAATGCCCGGCTCCAGTGCTATTAGTAAAAGATCAAGACTGGCCTGCACACGGGCATATACTTGCCGCAGTTAATGCCGTCAGTGACAATGAACAGCATTTAGAGCTTAATAAACGCATTATTAGCGACGCACAATTTATTTGCCAATTGGCTAACGCAAAATTAAGCTTGGTCAATACCTATCCTGCTACCCCAGTTAATATAGCAATTGAGATCCCAGAATTTAACCCAACGCAATATAATGAAGCTGTAAAAAAACACCATGAAGAAGAAACTTTTGCTCTGGGTGCTGCATTTTCTATTGCCCGAAGTGAGTGCCTTGTCAAAGAAGGCTTACCAGAAGATATTATTCCCATGGTTGCAAAAGATAAAAAATCTGAGTTGGTCGTCATTGGCACGGTTGGCAGAACGGGGATCAGCGCAGCACTTATTGGCAATACCGCAGAACATGTTATAGACAGTTTAGACTGTGATGTTTTAGCCCTTAAACCAGATGGATATACCAGTCCACTCGCCGATTAAGCTTTATTTAACCATCAAAACCCTAATTTAGAGGTTTTGATGGTTATAAAACACCATAGAATAATTACATCTTCACCTAAGAAATATCATACAAAATTGTATGATGCCCTTTTCCTCATTTAAGATTAAGATAGTGTTTTATGTCGTCTTTGAGGTGTGAATGAAAATATTATTAGTGGAAGATGACATAGATACAGCACAGTTTATTATCAAACGCCTTGAGCAAAACGGTGACAATGTTACACACTGCACAGATGCAGAGCAAGGTATGCTAAATGCGTCAATTCATTCCTTTGATGTCATTATTTTTGACCGTTTACTACCCGGTATGGATGGCCTTGATGCCGTTCGTATATTACGCAAAAGTAATGTACTTACACCGATTATTATGCTCACAGCCCTAAGTGAAACAGCGCACAGAGTAGCTGGCCTAAATGTGGGTGCTGATGATTACCTAGTAAAGCCATTCGCCTTCTCCGAACTGTACGCAAGACTTACTGCATTAGCACGTCGCCAACCTCTTTTACAACAAAGTAGTGATCTCAGATTAAAAGACTTAACAATATGTCGTACAACCAGAAAAGTTACTCGGGCTAAGACACAAATAGAATTGCTACCAAAAGAATATCAAATCTTAGAATATCTTATACTCAATAAAGCACAGCTAGTCACTAAAACGATGTTACTAGAGAATGTATGGGGGTTTCATTTTGATCCAAAAACCAGTTTAGTACAAACGCATGTGAGTCGGCTTAGGAACAAAATTGATAAACCATTTAGTTGTGAACTTATCAAAACAGTGCGTGGTCATGGTTACATCATATCAGAGTAAACTATGAAGCAACTTCTTAATTCAATGAGTTTCACTAACCTATCTAAACATACACTGCTTTGCTGGCTAAGTGCGTGTGCTGTTTTGCTACTGATGATAGTCAATGAGAAAAGCCAATTAAAAAAGCACCAGGCGCTAGCCTTCTCTGAACTTGTTGCTGAAATAGTTACGCTATATGAGGATGATCAAGTGAATGGCTTAATTGATGAGTTTGACGTTGAAAAGGGCTTGATTTGGGACAAAGTGCAAAGTGATACACATCTAGACGAAGAAGGTTTTTTATTTGCACTGACTAGCAACAAACACCTCATCGCAGGCAGTGCATCCTTAAAATATACGACCGAACACTTCGCTAATTGGCATTCGTATTTTTATAACGATAACTCAAGTGTTCAAGTTCTTAGTATCGCCCTTCCTTTGGATGAGCATAATCATGTTCATTTAGTCCAACGTATCAATGATGAATACGTAATTACTGCAAAGCACCTAGATAAAGTTTTGTTATGGTTTACGCTTTTAAGCCTGCCACTTTTCTTTTTGGCTATGACATTTACTCACGTTGCTCGCGCAAAAGAGTTAATCAAACTGCAAAGTGCACTCGCAGCTATCCCCAAAGAACCTGACTCACGGCGCATAGCAACCGATAAATCACCCAAAGAGCTATTTAGCTTAATCGGTTCAATTAATCAAATGCTGGATGAGGTTACTCAATTACACTCCACCATGAAAACCATGTCTGTTGGTATTGCCCATGACCTCAAAACGCCTCTTTCGAGAGTGGCAAATAGACTGCAAAGCATGCAACTAGATGTTGAACAACCAACGTTACTCCAAGATCACCTTGATCGTGCAAGCACTGACCTTAACAGTGTAATCACAACTTTCAACAATTTGGTTCAATTAAACTCAATCGAGTCTGGGCAATGTAAACAAAGTTTTAAGCAATTAAACATTTCGCTATTGATATTAGACCTTGCGCAAAGTTTTGAGCCAGTATTTGCCGATTCAGGTAAAAGCCTCGAAATATCAATTGCTGATAACGTGTATTGTAACGGTGACAAAGATCTTATCAATCAACTCGTATCAAATTTATTAGAAAACGCCTTAGAGCACAGTGAGTCTAACGCTAAAGTTTGGATCCGTTTACAAAACCACGTAAATGGCGCACTCCTGCAAGTAGGCGATAGTGGCCCAGGGATCGCTTCGATAGATAAAGATCAAGTATTTAATAAGTTTTACCGTGCAGATAAAAGTCGATCAAAGCAAGGAAATGGGCTTGGTTTGAGTATCGTAGAAGCAATTTGTACTGTACATGGCGCAACTATTCACTTGCTAGAAGCCCAAGATGGCGCGGTATTCAACATTGAACTATCGCGTGTATAAAATCTTAATCATACAAATATGTAAGGTTTCATACCTGATTTGTAAAACACCGCAAAGTTAAAGCGCCTTATAC